>SVDS01000092.1 GCA_015057715.1 Paenibacillaceae bacterium | reverse complement strand
ACATCCATTTTGTCCAGCTTTTTCTGTCTGGACATGGCCATATTTCTGGTGGAAACCCGGGCTTTGTTGCGCGCCACAAAATCCTCCAGCTCTGCGATTTCCTGCTGCTGCCTCTTATATGCTGATTCCAGCTGTGCCCGCTTTACAGCATAAACTTCCTGGAACTTGTCATAATCACCTACATAACGGTCTAATGCCTGATTTTCCATATGATAGATAATATTTACCACGCTGTTTAAGAACGGAATATCATGGGATATCAGAATAAACGCATTTTCATACTCAAGAAGATAACGTTTCAGCCATTCAATATGCTGTACATCAAGATAATTGGTAGGCTCGTCCAAAAGAAGGATATCTGGCTTCTCTAACAATAGCTTACCCAAAAGAACCTTGGTTCTCTGACCTCCGCTCAGCTCGGTCACATCCTTATCAATTCCCATATCACTTAATCCCAATGCTCTGGCCACTTCTTCCACTTTGGAATCAATGATATAAAAATCATGTGCCATTAATAAATCCTGAATGGTGCCAAGCTCTTCCATCATGGAATTCATGGTCTCTTCGTCTGCCTCTCCCATACGGTCGCAGATATCATTCATCTGTTCTTCCATCTGAAACAAAAAAGCAAATGCGCTTTTTAATACATCGCGGATGGTCATCCCTTTTTCCAATACAGTATGCTGGTCTAAATAGCCCACACGGACTCTCTTTGCCCACTCAACTTTTCCTTCATCCGGCTGAAGCTTCGCCGTTATGATATTCATAAATGTGGATTTACCTTCTCCATTGGCTCCGATCAGGCCGATGTGCTCACCTTTTAATAACCGGAATGACACGTCCTGAAAAATGGCGCGGTCTCCAAATCCATGGGTCAAATGTTCTACGTTTAATATACTCATCAAAAAACTCCTTCATAAGTGCAATTCCACTAACCGAAACATCATAATTCTACATGAACCGAGCAATTAAGGCAAGCATAATTTGCCTTACGCTCGCTCATTTTGGTTGCAAAAACGGACAAAACCGTATATGATAGATCCAACATGAATACATGAAGAAAGGAATCTAAGCATGTACGTATATACATGGTATCAGTGGCTGTTGTTTTTTTTCATCTACTGCTTTATCGGCTGGGTAATCGAATCGACTTATGTTTCCATAAAGAGCTTTCATTTTGTAAACCGTGGATTTTTAAGACTTCCCTTACTTCCGCTCTATGGCAGTGGTGCAATTCTCATGCTTTTTCTGTCTCTTCCGGTGAAAGGAAACCTGATTTTTGTTTTTCTTTTCGGTATGGTTGGCGCTTCTGTTCTTGAGTACTTAACCGGTTATATCATGGAACGGTTATTTAAAATGAAATACTGGGATTACAGTAAAAACCCTTTTAATTTAAATGGATATGTCTGTCTGGGCACTTCCATCGCATGGGGCTTTCTCACCATTCTTTTAACGGAAGTGGTACACCGCCCCTTGGAATGGCTGGTATTTCGCCTGAGTGCAACGACGTGTATCTTCCTGGTAACAGGGATTGGCATTCTTTTTGTTTATGATTCCATTCAGTCCACCAGGGCAGCTCTTGATCTTGGCAAAGTACTGGAATCCTTAACTAAAATCAGGGCAGAACTGGAAGAGGTTCAGGTACAGATGTCACTGTTAAAAGCAGAGACAGCCCAGAAAGTTTCCGAGTTAAAATCAGAGACCATGCAAAAGGCGGCTTCTGTAAAAGAAGAGACCATGGTAAAGCTTACTTCTCTTAAAACAGAAACAACCAATGCGATCAAGGAATCTACTCTTGCAGAACGGCTTCAGGCACTGACTGAAACAAGGGAAAAGTTAACGAGCCGGTTTTATCCAAAAGGTCTTCTCAGACGAAACCCTACTGCTTCATCCCGTCTGTTTGGGGAAGCACTTCGTGAATTGAAGGAAAATGCAAAAAAATTCAAAAAATAGTAGAAAAGAAGGATATCGCCACCAATGGGATATCCTTCTTTTCTATTTATATCATCTGATCTACCATTTCCATAAGAGCTTTTCCCAGCTTCCCAGACTTCTCTTCTGCATCTGCCATGGAACTTCCCTTAATACCATAATAGAATTTAATCTTAGGCTCCGTTCCGGAAGGTCTGACGCATAACCACGCATCCTCCTCCAGTTCATAATAAAGCACGTCAGAAGACGGCAGACCAGTGGGTTTTACAGCTCCCGTTTCCATATTCTTTACCGTATCTGCCTTATAATCTCTTGCTGAAAGAACTTTATATCCACCAAACACCGCTGGTGTGTTGCTTCTCATGGCTTCCATAATTGCACGGATCTTTGCCTGACCCTCAATGCCTTTTAATCCGATTGAATTAACCGCATCTTTATAGTATCCATATTTCTCATACATTGCAATCATGGCATCCCAAAGACTCATGCCTTTTGTCTTATAATAAGCGGCAGCCTCACAGAGAGCGGCCGTTGCAGAAATTGCATCTTTATCTCTGGCATAGGTTCCGATCAGGCATCCATAGCTTTCTTCCAGACCAAACAGGTAGGTACCATAACCGGTAGCCTCTTCTTTTAAAATCTGCTGCCCGATATACTTAAATCCAGTGAGCACTTCAATGAGTTCACATCCGTAAGACTTAGCCACTGCATCTACCAGATTGGTGGTTACGATGGATTTTACCACCTGTCCGTCAGATGGAATGTCACCACGTTCCTGTCTCTGGCTTAATACATATTCGCAAAGCAGGGAACCGGACATATTGCCGGTGAGAGGAATATACTCTCCGGATTTATAATCCTTTACATAAACACCCAGACGGTCTGCATCGGGATCTGTGGCTAAAACCAGATCTGCATCCTTTTCTTTTGCCAGGGAAAGACCCAGCTGAAAGGCTTCCTCCGCCTCTGGATTGGGATAGCTGACAGTGGGAAAATCTCCATCTGGCAGTTCCTGCTCTGGTACCACATAAACTTTGGTAAATCCAAGCTCTCTTAAGACTCTTCTAGCCGGAACATTGCCTGTACCATGGAGAGGGGTATAAACTATGGAAAGTTCATCCTTCATCTCATGGATTGCAGACTGATTCATAACCTGAGCCTTTACCTGTGCAATGTAAGCATCATCAACTGCCGCACCGATTATTTCATATTTACCTGCTGCAACAGCTTCTTCTCTTGTAACGGTCTTAACCGTAGAAATATCTGTGATCGCTAAAACCTCAGCAGTAACTCCCTGATCATGAGGAGGTGTAAACTGTGCACCATCCTCCCAATAAACCTTATATCCGTTATATTCCGGAGGATTGTGGCTGGCGGTTATATTAAGACCTGCGATACAGCCCAGGTTTCTCACAGCAAACGAAAGCTCCGGAGTAGGGCGCAGAGATTCAAACTTATATGCTTTGATACCATTGGCAGCAAGTGTCAGTGCAGCCTCCTCTGCGAATTCCGGAGACATATGTCTGGAGTCATATGCTATGGCTACGCCTTTGTGGGCTCCGCCCTGTTTTATGATATAATTTGCAAGACCCTGGGTGGCTTTTCTGACCACATAAATGTTCATGCGGTTGATGCCTGCTCCGATCACGCCTCTTAAACCGGCGGTACCGAATTCCAGATCCTGGTAGAAACGCTCTTTGATTTCATTGTCATCATCTTTAATTCTTTGGAGTTCTTCTTTCGTCGCCTCATCAAAGTATGGATTTGACAACCATTCTTCATAGATGCTTCTGTAATCTTTCATAAGCAAAATGCTCCCTTCTCTCCACTTCATATTATGGCTATTATAAATCATAACATGGCAAAAGGAAAGCAGATTCCCATTATTTTATTCTCGACAGGAAAAGATTCCGCATGGGCTGCTGAATCTCCAAATCCCTTAGTTTTTCAATGTTTCTGGCCGGTATCCAGGCCTTATTGGCATTATAATAAAAGTTAATCTGCTTCCAGTATTTTTCCGGATACAAAAACAGATAATACAGGCAGGTTCTGTCTGCACCTGACAAAGGAAGCACTTTCGAATACGTATCAAGCATGGACATACCCAGCTTTAAATTCCAGTCATGCTTTTCCATAGCCTTCCTCATAAAGTGATAAAGATCCTCCATCTGCATGCCTCTGTGCATCCGGTTAAATTCTACAATTGCAACGTCATGGGTGCACATCAGAATATGATGCTGGTTTAAGTCCCCATGACATAAATACCCCTCCCCAATCCCGCATTCCTCGCAAAAGCCTGCAAGTCCTTTACAGGCTTCCATAGCCTGATCAAAAAATACGTCATAATTTCCCATGACACATAATTCAAATTCGGACTTCTTTCTTTTACTGCGGATAAAACTGCGGGCTCGTATCAGTTCCCTGTTATGACGCTCCATCTCCTCAGCCGGCTGCTGTACCAGAATGGAGCCTAAGTTCCATTCTTCTTTAAACTTTACTTTGCGAAACATTTTATGTAATAAAGCAATCCGTTCAATGGCGCAAAGCACCTCTTTACTATCTTTTAAATTGCATTCCCGGTCTGAATACCAGTTTTTCACAATCCATCTGGTGCCATCCTCTGCACTGGAAAGAATTTCACCTTCTTTATTTCTAACGTAGCGATCCACACTCAAGTGGCCGGTTTCTTCCAGTTGTAAAAATACCTGATCCTCAAATTCCAGGCGCTTGATGGTTCCTTTATATTCCCTCAGCAGCTTAAGCCCCTGATCTGTTTCACACAGCCAGGCGCCCCGGCCGCGTTTCACATCCAGAATTTCAAGCTCATACTGCGAAAGCACCTCTGTGTATTTCTCGTTCACAACCACCCCTCCAACTCTTAGCTAATCAGCTACTTCTAGGGTATGAAGGGGCGGAAAAAAATATGCAAACTCCAGGGGAAAGTTATCCATGCCTGGGCATGTTTTCAGAAGAGATCTTTGGAATAATTCAGAAGATATTCACGGCTGTTATGTTCCGGATTTTTTAAGACCTGGTTAAATAATGCTTCTAGTATTTCACCCATCTGGGGACCGGGTTTTACACCTGCTTCAATCAGATCCCTCCCGGTTACTGCCATATCCTTCAGGCAGATACAGTCTCCATCATCAATGATTTCCCCGGCATACTGTCTCACTGTTTTTAGCTGTTCCAGATAAGAACCGTTTAAAAATACAGTTTGAAAATTCAGGAGATCATCAAATAATGGAGCATTAATTCTGCTCATAACTTTTCTGATTTCGGGCTTTGATGCAGGAATTTCATTCTTCCATAGTTCAGCCAGGATTTTAACCTGATCAACAGTATCATTGTCCAGTTTCAGTTCCTTTAAAATTCCTGCTGCCTCCTTCGGGTCTAAGAAACGCAAAAGACCAGACCAGCGTATATGCTTGCTGGAAGGCAGCATTTTAAGCTTTTCAAGCTGAAAGAGGCCTCTTTGGGCGGTGTTAAAATGCCGGGAAACATAAGGTGCAATCCCGCTTTCAAATACAGCCACCATTTTCTCAGGATAGTCAGAGAGAAGAAGCTTTGTCAGTTCCACAGCAATTCTCTCTTTGCTGACTTTTTCCATATTTGGTGCAATTGCAGAAATGGCTTTACTGGTTTCCTCTTCAATCTCAAATCCCAGCTGCGCAGAAAACCGGATGGCCCTGAGGATTCGCAAAGCATCCTCATTAAAACGATCCATAGGATTTCCCACACAGCGGATAATCCCGGCTTCTAAATCCCTGACTCCGTCAAAGGCATCTACCAGCCCGTCTCTTTCACTATATGCCATCGCATTAATGGTAAAATCCCTTCGTTTTAAATCTTCCAGCAGATTGCTGGTAAATTCCACAGACTTGGGGTGTCTTCCATCTTCATACTCTCCATCAATGCGGTAGGTTGTCACTTCATAGGCTTCGTGTTCCATCAGTACGGTTACTGTTCCGTGCAAAATTCCCGTATCAACCGTTCTTGCAAATATTTCCTTAACCTGTTCTGGTTTTGCGGAGGTTGTGATATCCCAATCCTTTGGTACCCGTAAAAGCAGGCTGTCTCTCACACATCCGCCCACCGCATATGCCTCAAACCCATGGGTATTCAGTTGTTTTATGATCCTTCCTGCTGCATCTGGTACCTGAATTGTTATCACTGCATTTCCTCCTGCATCTTTATATTTCCTGATTAATAAGCTCTGCCCCAGTAAACCATTTTTACTGCGGGCTTGCCGCAGCAAACGCAGGTATCGGACAAATGATCCTGCTTAAATGGCATACATCTGGATGTGGCGCCAGTCAGTTCCTTGATCTTATCCTCACACTCCTGGGATCCACACCACATTGCCTTAACAAAGCCTGGCTTCTCTTCCACAGTTTTTACAAAGCTATCCATATCCACAGCCTCATAAGTATGGGCATCCCTATGAGCACGGGCACGGGCAAGCATATCGCTTTGAATGGTATTTAAAAGTTCTCCAACTTTTTCATTTAATTCATCTAAGGATACCGTCATTTTTTCATGGGTATCACGGCGGACAAGAACAGCCTGATTTTCAGCAATATCTCTTGGTCCGATCTCAACACGAACCGGGATTCCTCTCATCTCGGATTCGCTGAATTTCCAGCCAGGACTCTTATCTGAATCATCAACTTTTACTTTATAATTAGAAAGAACATTCTTTAATTCATGCGCTTTCTCAAGAACGCCTTCCTTCTGCTGCTGTACAGGAACGATCATAACCTGAACCGGAGCAATTCTTGGAGGAAGTACAAGCCCGTTGTCATCACCATGAACCATGATAATAGCTCCGATCAGTCTGGTAGTTAATCCCCAGGAGGTCTGGTGAACGTACTGAAGCTTATTTTCTTTATCAGAATACTGAATCTCGAAAGCCTTTGCAAATCCGCTTCCGAAGTTGTGGCTGGTTCCGGACTGAAGAGCTTTTCCATCATGCATCAGGGCTTCAATGGTATAAGTAGCCTCTGCACCGGCAAATTTTTCTTTATCCGTTTTCTGTCCGCGGATGACAGGCATTGCAAGTACTTCTTCGCAGAAATCGGCGTATAAGTTCAGCATCATTTCTGTTCTTTCCTCAGCTTCTTCGGCAGTAGCATGAGCAGTATGACCTTCCTGCCATAAAAATTCTCTGGAACGAAGAAATGGTCTGGTTGTTTTTTCCCAGCGTACTACGGAGCACCACTGGTTATATAACTTTGGAAGATCCCGGTAAGACTGAATCTCTCTGGAATAAAAATCACAGAATAAGGTTTCAGATGTAGGTCTTACACAAAGTCTCTCCTGTAATGGTTCCAGCCCTCCATAAGTTACCCAGGCAACTTCCGGAGCAAATCCCTCTACGTGATCCTTTTCTTTCTCTAATAAACTTTCCGGAATGAACATAGGCATATAAACATTTTCTACACCTGTTTCCTTAAATCTGAAATCCAGTTCCTTCTGAATATTTTCCCAGATTGCATAACCTGCTGGTTTAATTACCATACAGCCTTTTACACTGGAGTAATCGATTAATTCTGCTTTTTTAACTACGTCTGTGTACCACTGTGCGAAATCCACATCCATGGATGTAATTGCCTCTACTAATTTCTTGTCCTTTGCCATGACTAATCTCTCCTTTCATTATTAAAGCCCGTGTTTTTTGGGCATCAAGGGATACCCGTAGGGTGTTTCAACATTTAAGCCCATGCTTTTTGGGCATCAAGGGATACCCGTAGGGTATTTCATTATTTAAGCCCATGCTTGGCGGACTTAATGGATACAAAAAGAGCCATCCAGTCCCTGTAAAAGGGACCGAACAGCTCGGCGGTGCCACCCAATTTAGCCGCTACATTTATGCGGCTCACTTTAAATCCGATAACGCCGGATACGCGCCGCAGTTTTCTGCGGGACTCCGAGGCAGGTTGGGTGATGAGTGGTATAAAGGCTTTTCAGCTAAGGGCCTTCTCTCTGTGATACATCATTACTTATTAATCCTCTTCAACGTCATATTTCCTATAATTTTATAGATCGTATGGTTGATTTTACGTTATTTAAATATGTTTGTCAAGAGGAGGACAGAGCATTTTCCCAGACATTTCCTATAAAAGTGCTTCAAACGCCCGTACTGCAGATTCCATAATCTCATCTGGAAATTCATAGGCAGCCGTATGAAGACCCGGACAATCCTCTCCTGCTCCCACACCAAAAAACAATCCAGGAGTTTTCATTAAATACCAGCCAAAATCTTCCGACCAGCGAAAGGGCGCATTCTCTTCCAGATAAGGGATTTTCCCTTCCTCAAATCTCCTTTTGCAGGCATCAGCCATATCATGTTCATTGTATGTATCGGGGAATTCGTCCAATATCTGATACTGAAACTTTAATCCTCCTTCAACCGAACGCTTTTGGGCAAGTGAAAGTATGGAGGACTGAAGTCGGTTTAATTCTGACAAACGCTCTGCCCTGATAGTTAATGCCAGCTTCCCGTCAGCAGGAGAAACTCCAAAATTTTCTCCTCCAGCCTTCACTTCAATAATGGTAGCAAGCACCATTCCCTGAGAACCAGCCTTTTCTGTCAGTGATGGCAGACTACTAATCAATTCAGCAATCAGCCATGCAGGATTGATCCCCTCCTCCGGATAGGCCGCATGGCACTGCCTGCCTTCCAGATTCAGTATGAGCCCTCTGGAAGCACAGGCAAAGGTTCCTTTTTTCACCACTGCTTTTCCTGCGGGATATCCAGGCAGATTATGAAATCCGTATATTTCCCGTATTCCTTTCTCCTCCAGAAGTCTGCTGCAGATCTTGGCTCCCTGACCGGTTTCTTCTGCTGGCTGAAAAATTGTATAAACATTGCTTCCCGTCTTTCTTCCCTCCAGCAGAAGACATAATCCGGCCAATACTGCACTGTGACCATCGTGCCCACAGCCATGAAAAAGCCGGCCATCCTCTCCCATCACCGCATCCATATCAGCTCGGAATGCCTTGCTGGTCCAGGCTCCCTCTTCCTCATGTATAGCGTAAAACCACGTATCACAATCTATAATCTTAAGAGAAGTCCGGGTTTTCAAAAAATCTTTCAAACGCTTCATGGTCTCCTTTTCAGATCCTGATTTTTCCGGACAGGCATGAAGTTCTTTTCTCAAATTTTTTATTTCTTTCAATATCTGTTCATATGTATCACTCACGATGTTCTCTTCTCTCCTCATTGATAATCCGTAACGTATGCTCTCTTACTTTGTCACGAAGCTGCTGTGTCTTTTCAAAATGCCCGCATATTTCATTGCCATAAGTTAAGTTCAGATCGTATTCCAGAGGCAGCCATGTACCGGAACCTGCTTCGTTATGCTGAATTAATGTTTCTGTTTTGTCAAGAGCCTTTACCAGTATGGCTTCATCTGAGGAAAGATCCAACATCTCCTTAAACATGGTTAAATAACCAGAAGAAATCGTTTCCGGAAGATTCTTTAGCAGTGTTTCAATTGCATCGGCCTCTTTCTCTTCGTCCGCCTCTGTCTTAATAAATGCTGGTATATCTCCGGTGACAGCTTCCCCCCAGTCATGGATCAGACACATGCGGATAACCTTATTCATATCAAGCTCAGGAAAATCATCTTCCATCAGCATCGCAAGCACAGCCAGCCGCCAGCTGTGCTCCGCCACACTTTCCTGCCTTCCGTTCGTCGTCCAGTTATGCCGGGTATTGCATTTTAATTTTTCCAGGATTCCTAAAAATTCTATTAATTGTTCCGGGTTCATGGCACCTCTCCTCTTTCATTTTTCCTGTCATTCTTTTGGTCATTATAGCACGTTCCCTCATAAAGCTCCACGATATCTTCAATAATCAAAAGCCCGATTGGTCCCAGAATAAATCCCAGAATTCCAAAAAGCTGCAGCCCCACATACATGGCAACAAGCGTTTCCAAAGGTGTTAACCCCACCTTTCCTCCCATTATCTTAGCTTCCATTATTTCTCTTATAAAATAACAGATAATATAAATGATAATAAGGCCTACTCCGGTAAGCCATTTTTTTTCAACAAGAGCAATCAGTGCCCAGGGTATTAAAACAGTTCCGGTTCCGAATATAGGCATGGCATCCAGTAATCCGATTATAATTCCCAGCAAAATAAAATATGGGTTTTTTAAAAGAAACAATCCCACAGAACAGATTATCATTGTAAACAGCATAATGGTTGCCTGAGTCTTTAACCATGCACTGCCTACAGTCATCAGACGATTACCAAGCATTGCATATTCGTAACAGAACATGGAATTATCCCGCCGGGTTCGGATATCATCCATCTCCTGCAGAGATAAAACAGTAGCAATCATTAAAATCACCAAAATAACAGTCAGCTGAACCACCCATTTTAATACGGTCATGGAATTTGACATTAAAAAAGGCATAGCCCTGCTTTTTACGGCAGCTTCTCCACCAATTAAAATATCACTGACCACGTTTACCATATAACCCTCAGGCAGCTTTAAAAACCGTTCTGCAAAGGAACAGTTATCCATAAGCCAGGTGTTGATACCATCTAATATCTGAGGAAGATTTTCTAACAACAGCTTTGCCTCCAAAAAAAGCTTTCTGCCTGCAAAATAAAGAAAAACGCCAAGAACGATCATAAAAAGTAAGATTTCAATTCCGCCAATCAGGGCAAGGGGGAGAGAAATCACTCTTTTTTTATAATTAAACCGGGTTTTCCTTTCAATCCAAAGGGCAGAGGGCCGGAGGGAAAGGGCAAATACGTATGCAATCAAAAAGGGAATCACAAGAGGCAGCAAAAATCGAAAGCTTAAATAGACCGCCCCTGTAACTCCCAATATTAAAATTGTTTTCTTCAGTTTCCTGCTCGGTTTCTCCATGGACTCACCTGTTTCTGATTTGTACTTCTTTTGTACACTGTTATTATGAATCAAACGGCAAAAAATATGCAGAAACCATGATAGTAAAAAATTCCTTTTAAAATGCATCCTGCCAGGTAAAAAGCTCAAACAATCCTTCTTTTGGCTTTATGGAAAATTTCATTTTCTTTTTTGTTTTTGGGTGAATAAATGAGAGACTGGATGCAAAAAGGGCAACATTTCCTTTTGTAAAATGATTCTGAAATTCAGGATTATACTTACGGTCACCCCACAAAGGTGTTCCATGACCTGCCATCTGTACACGGATCTGGTGATGCCGCCCGGTTTTTAACTTTATTTTAAGAAGGCTCACTTCCTTACCATCTAAAATTTTGCTATCCACAAACCAATAATCCAGTTCTGCAGGTTTTGCACTTTTTATCCCCTTTTCCACAATTTTTGAACAATTGTTTTTTCCGTCTTTCCACAAATAATCCACGTAGGTGCAAAAGTTATCCACAGGTTTTCCACAAACAACAGCATAATAGATTTTTTCCATCTGATGCCCGGAAACCTGTCTGCTTAAAGCCTCTGCGGCAATTTGAGACTTTGCATAAACCATTACGCCGCCAACAGGTTTGTCCAGTCTGTGGATAACTCCCACATATGGCTCCCCATTCTTTGTGGATTGTATGTTGATATGTTTCTTTATTTCACTGACCATATCCGGTTCAAACGTCTTACCGGACTGAGACTCAATTCCTGCCGGTTTTTCCACCACAAGAATATCCTCATCTTCAAATAATATATTAAGCTTCATCCGTCTGCTGCTCCTTATTTTCCCACTGATTCATCATAGCCTTAACAGAGCGGCTCATTTCAATACTAAAATCGCTATTCCATTTGCGCTGGCAGAATGCCCGGATCCACCGTTCAAAATCTTCGCCTCTGTCTGTGACCTTATTTAATTCATGTTGAAATTCTTCCGGCTCCATACTGCGATAAGTATTCTCAAAGACAACCGCCTCCGGTCTTAATCGTTTCGGCTTTACTCTCTCTGTTTGCTGAGGAACAGGATAGCCAAAAACCACCATTGCAGCTGGCACAGCATATCTGGGAAGAGCGAATAATTCCCGGTGAGTTTCATACTGTTCTAAAATATCTCCAATATAACAAGATCCAATTCCCATTGACTCCGCTGCAACAACCGCATTCTGTGCTGCGATTAACGCATCATCGGCTGCCAGCATAAAATCCCCCATTCCTGGAGCTCTGACTGTATCCTCATACTTGCAAAAAAGATCGTACCATTTCTGATAATCTGCCACGAACACAAGAACCATAGGAGCCTTTGCAATAAATGGCTGATTGTCACAGGTTACAGACAATTTCTGTTTTAGCTCTGGATCCGTCACATCTATAATGGAATATAAGGTCATATTACCAGCCGTAGGTGCCTGCAGTGCTGCTTCCACGATAGCCGCCTTCTTTTCCTGCTCAATCTGCCTGTCTTCATATACACGGACTGACTTTCTCTCCATCAGTTCCTTCACCGTATTGTTCATATGATTATATTCCTCTCTTTTTAACACTTTTGTTTCATTGATTATATTTCAAATGGTTCATAATAGCAATGAAGATTTTTACTTTGAAACTCAAAAAATACTTGCATTCTTTTTTCCAAAAGTGTATAGTATATAAAAAGAGATAACATAGTTTTCATTACTACATCAACATTTTTATTTCTCATGCAAGGAGGTTTTACTATGAACATAAAAATTAAAGATCCCGTCAGCGCAGGCACTCATTTTATAGCCATGCTTCTCGCCCTGATCGCAGCTACTCCCCTATTGATAAAAGCTTCTGCAGACGGAGAGCTTCATCTTGCAGCCCTGGCGGTATTCTGCATCAGCATGGTGCTTCTCTACGCAGCCAGCACCATTTATCATACCCTTGATATTTCACCTAAGATTAATAAGCTGTTGAAAAAATTAGATCACATGATGATATTTATCCTGATTGCAGGAACCTACACTCCAGTCTGTTTAATTGTTCTGGGTGACAAAACCGGTTTAAGCCTTCTTGCTCTTGTATGGGGCATTGCCATCTTAGGAATGATTATTAAAGCGTTCTTTGTAATGTGTCCAAGGTGGTTTTCATCCGTCATTTATATTGCCATGGGCTGGATCTGTGTCCTGGCTTTTCGTAAAATCGTATTAGCACTTCCTCCTGCTGCCTTTATCTGGCTTCTTGCAGGCGGACTGATTTATACAATCGGAGGCATTATCTATGCGTTAAAGCTTCCTCTGTTTCAGTCCAGACATAAGAGCTTTGGCAATCATGAACTGTTTCATCTGTTTGTAATGGGAGGAAGCTTCTGTCACTACATTCTCATGTATCACTTTGTGGCTTAACTTAAAATAGAAAGAAGACTGAGTGCATTCAGCCAGAATGCCTGATCAGTCTTCTTTTTTTCTCTATTCCTTTATATAGGAACAGCAATAATCCGTTACTTCATCCGTTGAAACTTTAAATCTGCTGGAAGCGGGTACTGTAAAAGCCTGTCCTGCTTCATAAATTTCCCAGTTATCGCTGCCTGGAAGAAGGGCTTTTAAGTTACCACCAAGAATTTCCATGAGCTCTTTCTCATCTGTACCAAACTCATATTCTCCCGGTAAAATGATTCCCAGGGTCTTTCTGGTTCCGTCTTCAAACAAAATTGTGCGGCTGGTTACCTTTCCGCCATGGTAGATATTTGCTTTCTTTATTACTGCTACACGCTCAAACTGATCCATTCCAGATTCCTCCGTCAATATAGTCTTTCCTTAATGTAATAATTTACTATACTAAAGTAAGAAAGTAAAAAAGTCAATGGAGACTTTCAGATTTTTCGATCAGGAACAGCTTGTCCTTTCTGGAAAGCTTTTTAATCTGCACTTCACGGCGCATAGCCTCTTCCTTAGTAGGATAAGATTCATAATAAACCAGTTCCACCGGTCTCCTTGTCTTTGTGTATTTGGCACCCTTTCCCTGATTATGGGCTTCCATTCTTTTTTCTAAATGGTTTGTCCATCCACAGTAGAGAGTATTATCCGCACATTTGACCAAATAAGTATAATTCATTTTCCTTCTCCATCTGTAAATATGATGCTATGTAAACGGTAATAACGCCTTGCAATCGCGTCACTACCGCCCAGGCTAACCTGTCATCTATCTTAAGCACCAGCTGGATGCGTTATGGCGCCGTCGATGGTTGAACAAAGCTTAAGCTATAATATATTATATAACAGGACTTGCCGATATGTGAATAACAATATTTATATTACCCTGTTTTATTAAAATCATTCAGCAGATCCCTGTCAAAAGTGCCAGACAAAAGCAGGTGCTTTTGTCTGGCACTTATTTTATGAAACTTCTTTTACCAGAATTAAGCGGTCTCCTGGCTTAATGGTACTTTCCGTAAGACCATTGGTGGTCATAATGGTATCAACAGTCGTATGGAATTTTTTAGCAATTTTCCACAGAGTATCGCCAGGCTGAACAATATAACCAACGATTCCAGGAAGTTTCTGCAAATTATTGAAATCCATGGGAGAATCCGTTACTCCGGTAATAATTTGTTCGCAAACCGGCTGTAAGGCCAGAAGATCAAGGGAAATGGTTGCCTTCACCTCAACGTTTCCTCCGCCAATCATAACGGCACTTAACTGCTCCAGCCCAGGATTTAACTGGCAGATGGTCGAATCGTTAATTCCAGGAGCCTCGATCAGGAAATGGAACGGAATATCCTCCACTGCACATTGAATGGGCTGTGTGTCATCAGAGGTCATATAAAGGATCTTTACTTCCAGAACACCCTCCACATGAAGTCCGTCTTCCTTCACTTCCGTATCGTCAATTTTAACGGTACCCTCACTATGACAGATCTGAAGGATCCGATCCGCCTGTTCCAGGGTTATTTTCTCAACTATTTTACATTTACTCATATTCTTGGTCAGGATCTTATCAAAACAGGCTTCTCCGGTCTGGAGCGCAAGATCACGGTTAGTCGAATATAAGTCATTTAAAAGCTCCATACTTTCTTCTTTATAAAGCTTCATATCCAGTTCCAGAACTGCATCCACATCAATTTCCCGCATCTCACCGTCTGAATCAGGCTTCGCTTCAATATCCCTGTGAATCAGCCGTACTGTGACTACCGGCACCATGTCTTCTGTTACATCCGGAACCTCTATTTCGCCTGAAAATGGAATACTTTCTTCCATCCACTGTACGGGAGCATTTTCCCCTTCTCCCTGATAAATGATAAAGACCATCAGTTCGCCGTCAAGCATCATCTTTCCGTTCGTAGGCCTGGTGGTTACGCCTCTTAATATCATTTCATTCCACAATATATGATCAATATTAGGCTTATTCCCAGACAGGCTGATGGTATCCTTTATCCGAAACGTGTCCTTATGGTGAAGAGCAACGGTTGCAACATCCACCTTTTTGCGAAGAGTTTCTACACTGGGAGCATCGCCTGATGCGGGTTTCGTGTCCACTTCTACGGCAGCATCTACGTCGCAAAGGGTCTCAACCTTTACCTGAAGCGTAACAATCGCCTTTACACTTAATTTTCTGGAATTGATGATCCCTGCGTTTAAATCTTCCAAGTCGCAAGTAACTGAAACTAAATCTTTCTCATCAAGTCCCGGCACATTAATTGGTTCTTCAAAATTAATGCTCCCGCTTAACGTACAAAGTCCGCCCTCTGCTCCTCGATACAATATGGTAAAATCCATCTTTCCCCGGACTACTACCCGCTCCGCCTGGTTCTTAACGGAATCCATGGTAATCTCACCGGAACTAAGAATTATCTGCTCCACATCATCCATGCTGTCAGGGACAATAAAATCATCGTCAAGCGTAATCTGTGATGTGGCGTTTCCTTTCCAACGATTCATATGTATGTTTTTCTTCACCAGCTCCAACATGAAAAAGCACCTGCCTTACCTTCTTTTATTCCTTTAAGAAAGTGTATGCAGGTGCATGTTCCAATATACTTTTTTTCTTCTAATCCTGGGATTTCTCCTCTTCCTCTGAATTTTGTGTTTCCTTTTCTGAAAGCGGGTTTTCCAGTTTATGAAGCTTCTCTTCCAATTCCTTTACACGTTCTTCCATCATGCAGTAATGCTCCATGGTAACCATATTGCTTTCTTTCTTTGGTATGGGAACTCCGTCAATTTTTACCGCACGAGCGGGGATTCCCACTGCCGTCACATTATTCTCCAGAGGCTTTAACAGTACCGCATTGGCTGCTATGGTACAGTTATCTCCTACTTCAAAAGAACCAAGAATCTTCGCTCCTGCTCCCACCGTTACATTATTCCCAAGGGTAGGATGGCGCTTTCCTTTATTTAAACCAACGCCACCAAGAGTAACGCCCTGATAAATCGTACAGTTATCCCCTACAACCGCAGTTTCTCCGATTACCACGCCGCAACCATGATCAATCAGTATTCCATGCCCCATTTTCGCACCGGGGTGAATCTCAATCAGTGTAAAAAATCTGGCAGTCTGGGAAATCATTCTTGCAATAAAAAACATCTTGTGCTGATAAAACCAGTGAGCAAAGCGATGCCAGATCAGTGCATGGACCCCCTGATACAAAAGCAGGACTTCCAGTTCATTCCTGGCTGCCGGATCCCGCTGCTTTACCGCCTTCACATCAAGCCATATATCTTTTAATATCATACGAACCTTCCTCTTCTCCTTACTTTCGACTCCTGTTTGAAGTAGTATATCATATGGCGGCAAAAGAAAAAAGAGAAATTTAAAATAGCTGCTCTGCAACTTATTTACAGAACAGCTATTTTCTTACATTATTACTTATTGAAATACAACTGGAAGTTCGGACATCTCCGTCTTAATCACGATAAATGGATAAGATGGTTCTGTTCCTTTGTTCTCGCCCTTATCCGGACCAATTAATTCCGTATCAAGAACGATGGAATTGTCAGTGAGATAAAGATCATTGACTGCTATGCTGTAACCGCCGCTGGCCTGCTTTCCATATCCTACTACTATGTAAAGATTTTTATCATCACTGTAAGTCAGTTTAAAGGGTGACTGTTGTTTTTCTGCTATTACCTGTTTGAGTTCCTGCGGTATATCCGTATCTGCAACCACAGTGAAATCCAGATCCCGTACTTTGTTTCCATTATCCCCGTTTACTGTACACCCGCTTAAGGAACGTACCACCAGCACCCACATAGCGAGGCCGAAAAAAATCATCCATTTTCTGTTAAACAGTCTCTTCATAGCGCACTCCCCAACTTATTGATTATTACTATTTATATGGGGAGTAAGCTATTTTTATGAAACTTTTTTATCAGAGAGGGAATTTACCCGTCTGCTATTTGATCTTTCCTGAAATAATTTCGTACTGTTTCGGTCTTCTGTCCCGGAAAAGTCCCCAGTTTCTGCGGTCTCTGCTGATCTCATCCAGATCAAATTCTGCCAGAATCACGCCTTCCTCTTCTCTTCCCATAGACTGAATCAAAGCACCTGTACTGTCTGTAATAAAGGAAGATCCATAAAATACTAAGGAAGAACTCTGATTGCCATTTTCCTCACAGGATGAAACAGATTCCTCTCCAATGCGGTTTGCGGCAATAACTGGTATAATGTTGGAGGCAGAATGCCCCATCATACAGCGTCTCCAGTGTTCCATGCTATCACATTCCAGTATGGGTTCACTTCCAATGGCAGTGGGATAAAAAATCAGTTCTGCACCCAAAAGTGCAAGACTTCTTGCTGTCTCCGGAAACCATTGATCCCAGCAGATCCCAATCCCAACTTTTCCGTATCTTGTATCAAATACTTTAAATCCGGTATCTCCAGGGGTAAAATAAAATTTTTCCTGATAATAGTGATCATCCGGGATATGGGTTTTCCGGTAAATACCCAGATTCGTCCCATCTGCATCAAGAACTGCAACGGAATTAAACATGGTGTTACCAGACCGTTCATAAAAACTGACCGGAATTACCACAGAAAGCTCTGCTGCGATCCGGGAAAAATGAATGACTGCATCATTTTCCTCAGCTGGCTTTGCATATTCATAATATTCGTAGCGTCTCTCCTGACAGAAATATTGACGTTCAAACAACTCCGGAAGCAATATGATTTGGGCTCCCTCTGCTGCTGCCTTCCTTACAAGCTTCTCTGCACTGGCAATATTTTTATCAACGTCCTGGCAGCACTTCATCTGAACTGCCGCAACTGTTACCTTTCTCATCTATTTCTCCTTTTGGTATCTGCTGCGTGATGCAGTGGATATTTCCTCCGCCTGCAATAATATCTCTGGCATAGACCGGATAGATCTTTCTGCCGGGAAAGCAGTCAGATAGAATCCGGACTGCTTCCCTGTCATTTTCATCTTCAAACTGAGGAACTATTACTCCTCCGTTTGAAATATAAAAATTCACATAGCTGGCAGCCAGCCGTTCTCCAGGTTCCCGTTCATCTTCACCCGGTTCGAAGGCAAAACCCGCCAGTTCCTCTTTTGTAATACAGACAGGGATCTTAGGAATGGGCAGCTTATGAACAACAAAATGCCGCCCCTTTGCATCGGTCTCTTTCTCAAGAATCAGTAAATCCTCCATTGACATTTCATACTGAGGATCTTCCTTATCGTCAGTCCAGGCCAACACCACTTCACCGGGTCGTACAAATGCACAGACATTATCCACATGCTCATTGGTTTCGTCCTGATAGATGCCATACTTCAGCCATATAATTTTCTCTGCTCCCAGATATTCCTTTAGCTTTGCCTCAATTTGCGCCCTGGTAAGAAGTGGATTTCTCCCCTTACTTAAGAGACAGCTTTCTGTTACCAGTACCGTCCCTTCTCCATCTGAATGAATGGAACCGCCTTCCAGAACGAAATCCCCGGCATCATAAACTTCATATCCCAGCTTTTCACAAAACCGGCCTGCAAGCAGGTTATCCTTCTCCCAGTCCTGATACAGACCATCAAAGGTACCTCCCCAGGCATTAAACTGCCAGTCAATCCCCCTGACATGACCTGACTTATCTTTCACAAAAGTGGGGCCAACGTCTCTCGCCCACGCATCGTCAGATTCCATTACCATCACTTCAATCCGATCAGAAAGCATGGCTTTTGCATTGTCATAAGTGTCCTCATGGGTCAGCATAATTAACTGTTCACTGTCTGCAATGGCTTCTGCAATTTCCGCAAAAGCCTTTCTTGCTTTTACCGCCCCATATGGCCAGGAGCCCGGCCTTCTTGGCCAGATCATGATGCAGCCCCTGTGAGGTTCAAATTCCCCCGGCATGTAAAATCCTTCCTCAGCCGGCAGTGTGGATCGCTTTCTCATATTTCAGTCCTCATATCAGGCCCTTTAAGACAGCCTGTTTTTAAAATCTTCGTATTCAAATTCTTTTATGATGCGGCATTCCCCGTCCTGATCCATAATCGCGATAGAAGGAAGGGGCATGCCGTTAAATGTGTTGTTTTTAACCATGGAGTAAATAGCCATGTCCATAAAATACAGTTTGTCTCCAGGCTTTATCTCATGGTCAAAGGAATAATCTCCGATTACATCTCCAGCCAGGCAGGTGCAGGAAGACAGGCGGTAAGTAAAAGGCTTTTCTCCGGGATCTGCGCTGTCCTTTAACGGCGGACGATAAGGCATCTCCAGTACATCCGGCATATGGCAGGCTGCCGAAGCGTCAAGAATTAAGGTTTTAATCCCATTATCCACCACATCAAGCACTTCTGTCACCAAATAACCAGCATTTAGAGCAACTGCCTCTCCAGGTTCTAAATAAACGCGAAGCCCGTACCGGTCCTGAATTCTCTTGATACAGGATTCCAAAAGCTCCAGATCATAATCCTCTCTGGTTATATGATGTCCTCCGCCCATATTAATCCAGGATAACCGGGGGAAATATTCTCCGAACTGTTCTTCCACAGCATCCAGAGTGATTTTCAGTGCATCTGCATTCTGTTCACAAAGAGTATGAAAATGAATGCCGGAGATATAAGGCAGATATTCTTCCTCAAACTGCTCCCTTGTCACACCCAGCCTTGAGCCGGGTGCACAGGGATCATAGATAGCATGCCCATCTTGTGTGGAGCATTGTGGATTTACCCGCATGCCGACATTTACACCCTTAAGGCAGTCCTTATACTTTTTCAATTGGGAAAACGAGTTAAATACAATGTGGTCACAGATTTTTGTCAGTTCTTCAAAATCTGCTTCCTTATAAGCAGGGGCAAAAACATGGTTTGAAAGTCCCATCTCCTCTTTTCCAAGTCTGGCTTCATACAGGCCGCTTGCAGTGGTTCCATCAATGTATTTTCCAATTAACGGATACTCTGCAAAACAGGAAAATGCCTTTTGTGCAAGAAGAATACTGCATCCGGTTCTCTCTCTCACCCCGTTTAAAATCTTTAAATTGTCAGTCAGCCTGCCCTCATCAATTACGTAGCAGGGAGTCTTTAGTTCCTCTATCTTCATGATTATTCCTGTCTCCACACAGTCACAGTCTCAGGATCTTCACAGACTACCCAGGGAAGTCCCCATTTATTTAAAGCCTCCATATATGGATCAGGATCAAATTCTTCTACATTGAACACTCCAGGCTTTTTCCACTGTCCTGTCACCACCATCATGGCACCGATCATAGCCGGAACTCCGGTTGTATAGGAAATAGCCTGTGATTCCACCTCTTTGTAGCATTCCTGATGGTCGCATACGTTGTAGATGTAGATGGTTTTTTCTTTTCCGTCTTTGATTCCTGTAAAAATGCATCCGATGTTGGTCTTACCAACTGTTCTTGGTCCCAGGGACGCCGGGTCAGGAAGAAGTGCCTTTAAAAACTGAATCGGAACAATGCTCTGACCATTAAACTCAATGGGAGCTGTTGAGAGCATTCCAACGTTTTCCAGACATTTCATATGGGTTAAGTAGCTTTGTCCAAAGGTCATAAAGAAGCGGATTCTCTTAACCCCCGGAATGTTCTTAGCCAGAGATTCGATCTCTTCATGATGAAGGAGATACATGTCCTTTTCACCTACCTCTGGGAAATTATATCTGGATTTCAATTCCATAGGTTTGGTCTCAATCCAGTGGCCATCCTCCCAGTAAGATCCGTTTGCAGATACTTCCCTTAAATTAATCTCAGGGTTAAAGTTTGTTGCGAAGGGATATCCGTGATCTCCACCGTTACAGTCTAAAATATCAATGGTGTGAATTTCATCAAAATAATGCTTCAGGGCATAAGCGGAAAATACACTGGTAACGCCAGGATCAAATCCGGTTCCAAGAAGAGCGGTAATGTTTGCATTTTCAAATCGCTCTCTGTAATTCCACTGCCAGGAATAATCAAAATAGGCTGTAAATCCAAGTTCCTCACACCGTTTCTCATAGATGGCTCTCCACTGGGGATCTTCCGTATCTTCCGACTCATAGTTAGCCGTATCGATATAATCCACCCCTGCAGCCAGGCAGGCATCCATAATGGTTAAATCCTGATAGGGAAGTGCCACATTTAACACGGCATCGGGCTGATAGCTCTTAATTAAGGCAATGACTTCCTCTGTGTGATCTGCATCAACTCTTGCGGT
>SVDS01000091.1 GCA_015057715.1 Paenibacillaceae bacterium | reverse complement strand
GCCGTGGAATATGTGAGAGGAATTCCGGTTGTAAAAACATTTCAACAGAGTATTTTTTCCTTTAAAAACTTTCATGAGTCCATACTCCGTTATAAAAACTGGGCAGTTAACTATACCGTTTCTTTGCGGATTCCCATGTGTGCCTATACCGTAAGCATCAATGGTATTTTTGCTTTTCTCATTCCGGCAGGCCTGATTCTGACGGCAGATTTAAGCTATGGAACTTCTTATCTCAAAGTTGTTCTGGACATTCTGTTTTATGTCTTATTTACTCCTGTCTGCGTTACCATGATGGATAAAATCATGTGGACCAGTGAGAACACGTTAAAAGCAAAGGATGCCTTAAACAGGGTAATGCTTATAATAGAAGAACCGCCTTTAAAAGAACCGGAACATGGGGCAATTCCAAAAGATTCATCCGTGGAATTTAAGAATGTTACCTTTTCCTATGAAAAAGGAAAGGAAGCCGCTTTGCATAATGTATCGTTTAAAATACCCCAGGGCGCCACTGTGGCGATTGTGGGACCCTCAGGTGGAGGAAAGACCACAGCAGCCAGTCTCATTCCCCGGTTTTATGACGTTGACAGCGGAAGTATCTGTGTGGGTGGAGTCGATATCAGGGAAATAAATACGGAAAAGCTGATGGAGAAGATCAGCTTTGTTTTCCAGGACAGCCATCTTTTTAAAGATACCATCCTAAATAATATCCGGGCTGCTAGGCCAAATGCAACAAAAAAAGAAGTGGAACAGGCGGTAAAAGCAGCCTGCTGCCAGGACATTATTGACAAGTTCCCAGGTGGGTATGAGACTGTGGTGGGCACCAGAGGCGTTTACTTATCAGGCGGAGAATGCCAGAGAATCGCCATAGCAAGAGCCGTGTTAAAGAATGCCCCCATTGTTCTTCTTGATGAAGCCACGGCATTTGCTGATCCTGACAATGAATATCAGATCCAGAAAGCATTTGAAACCCTGGTTAAAGGTAAGACGGTCTTAATGATTGCCCACCGTCTTTCCACAGTCCGGGGAGCAGACCGGATTTTAGTGATGAACCAGGGACGAATTGAAGAGGAAGGAAGTCATGAGGATCTGATTCAAAAACAAGGGCTGTACGCGTCTATGTGGAAGGATTATCAGACCTCAGTTTCATGGAAAGTAGGTGAAAAACATGAGTAAGTATTTACAGAGACGGTTTGCTCTTAGTGAACAGGGAGGGAAAGATCTGACTAAGGCTGTATTTGCCTGTGCAGCGGCGAATTTGGGACTTATTTTTCCCATGGGACTTTTAATTCTTTTTCTTGAGAAACTGCTGATGCCTGTAACAGGAGGAAAGGGAGTACAAATAGGGCTTTTTGGCTTTATCGGGCTTAGCCTGATCTTTCTGATTCTTATTTTTATACTTCAATATATCCAGTATAATAAAACCTTTCTTGCTTCGTATCAGGAAAGTGCCAATTTGCGCATACGGTTGGCGGAAAAATTAAGAAAGATTCCTCTATCCTTCTTTGGAAAAAGAGATCTGGCAGATTTAACCACTACCATCATGGGAGACTGCGCCTGGATGGAGACTGCATTTTCCCACTTTATACCGGAACTCATAGGAGCCCTGCTTTCCACCGCCTTAGTGGGACTGGGAATGTTTTTCCTGGATGTGAAAATGGCTCTGGCACTTTTATGGGTGATTCCTGCGGCATTTTTGCTATCGGCGGGTACCAGACCTTTAATTGACCGGATGGAGCGGAAAGAGAAAATGAAGAAACTGGCAGCTTCTGATGGAATTCAGGAGTGCATCGAAAATATTCAGGATATAAAAGCCAATAATCAACGGGAAACTTATTTAAAGGATCTGGACTCAAAAATCATCGCAGTGGAAAAAGGGACTGTCCGGATGGAAGTATTAAACGGCAGCTTTGTAACGGCTTCCCAGATGGTATTACGCCTTGGTATGGCAACAACCGTTCTTACAGGTGCATTTCTTATGACGGAGAGAAAGCTGGATCTCATGGTATTTCTTATGTTCATGGTTGCAGCTACCCGTATCTATGGTCCTCTGACCGGCTGCTTAAATAATTTATCGGCGGTCTATTCCACGCTGCTGCAGGTGGAACGTATGAGATCCATTGAGGAGGAGCCGGTACAGGAGGGGGAAGAAATCAGGAAACTGAGTGGATATGATATCGTGTATGATCATGTGGGATTTTCCTATCATCAGAATGAAACTGTGCTGGAGGATATTTCCTTCTGCGCCAGACAGGGGCAGGTTACCGCACTGGTTGGCCCTTCCGGCGGCGGCAAAAGTACAGCAGCCAGACTGGCAGCACGTTTCTGGGACGTGGAGAAAGGGAGCGTTACCATTGGAGGAATGGATGTAAAGGGAATTGATCCGGAATATCTCTTAAAGCATATCTCTGTGGTATTTCAGGATGTGATGCTTTTTAACAATACAGTTATGGAAAATATCCGGATCGGCAGAAAGGATGCAACGGACAAAGAAGTGATGGAAGCAGCGAAAGCAGCTCAATGCATGGATTTTATCCACCGGCTGCCGGAAGGGTTTCAGACCAGAATCGGTGAAAACGGGTCAGCACTTTCTGGTGGAGAACGGCAGCGTCTGTCCATAGCACGAGCGTTATTAAAAGATGCACCAGTTATTATACTTGATGAAGCCACGGCTTCCCTCGATGTGGAGAACGAATCTCTCATACAGAGCGCCATATCAAACCTGATTCGGAATAAGACCGTTCTGATTATCGCTCACCGGATGAGAACGGTTGCCCAGGCAGATAAAATCGTGGTATTAAAAGACGGCAAAGTGGCTGAAGAGGGGAGTCCGGAGGTTCTATACAGGAAAAGCGGAATCTATCGTCACATGACGGACTTACAGAATCAGAGCCAGAACTGGTCAATTGGATAGAGGAGGATTGTGTTGTAAGATTGTGGGATTTATGGTATAATTACCATGCAAAATCACAGCAGTCATTAGAAAAAGGAGGGTATTCACATGAAGTTTTTAAAGTGTAATCATTGCGGAAATATTGTAGCGGTTGTAGAAGAAAAAGGCGGTACAATTACCTGTTGCGGAGACAACATGCAGGAGATGAAAGCCAATACCACAGATGCAGCCACTGAGAAACATGTGCCGGTTATCGAAATCGATGGCCAGAGCGTTACGGTTACGGTAGGTTCTGTAGAGCATCCTATGCTGCCTGAACATTTCATTGGCTGGATTGTATTAGAGACAAAGATGGGCAACCAGAGAAAGATCTTAAATCCTGGTGACAAACCAGTTGCAAAATTCATGATGTGTGAAGGCGACGAGGTTGTGGCAGCCTATGAGTACTGCAATCTTCACGGATTGTGGAAAGCAGAGAAATAAATAGTATTAAAAAGCTCACAGACTTTTAGTCCGTGGGCTTTTTGGTCGTATCCAAAGAAACAGACAGCGTTAAGACAGGAGAGTACCTTTCATGAACAAGAAAGAAGCAAGCGAATTAAAAAAGCTTTTTACCCCGGCCAACTGCGCCATCAGCCGGATTTGCGGCTGCTATGTAGACGCAGAAAAGAATAAACGGACAGAACTAAAGGAGGCCTTTCTCTCTCTTCCGGAGGAGGAGGCATTTAAATATTTTACCATTTTTAAAAGCGCCCTTTCCGGCACATTGGGAAAAAATCTGGTTAATATGGAATTTCCGCTCCATACAGAAGAAGAGGGAGGAACACAGAATTTTCTGCTAAAATTAAGGGACAGCCAGTTAAAGGATGACAGCCTGATTGAAGAATTCTACGATAAGGTGATAGCAAGCTATGATTACGGCGAGAACTATTACATAATCCTGATTCACTGTGCCTATGATATACCGGCAAGATCCTCCGATGGGCTGGAGATGTACGATGCCTCTGATTTTGTCTATGAATTTATCCAGTGCACCATCTGTCCGGTGAAGCTGTCAAAGGCAGGCCTTTGTTATAACTCCCAGGCCAATGTAATCGAGAACAGGAACAGAGACTGGATCGTGGAAGCTCCGGAGATCGGATTTTTATTTCCTGCGTTTACAGACCGAAATACCGATATTCATGGACTTGTCTATTATTCCAAGAATCCGGAGCTGCTGCCGGAACGTCTGATCGATGAACTCTTAGGCTGTGTGATTCCAATGACAGCAAAGAGCCAGAAGGAGACCTTCCAGACCATAATTGAGGAGACTCTGGGAGAAAACTGTGATTTTGAGACAGTAAAGAACATCCATGATACCATCAATGAGATGCTGGAAGAGACAAAAGATGAACCGGCGCCCTTTACCATTGATAAATACCAGATGAAGAAGCTTCTGGAGAACAATGGCGCATCCCAGGAGAAGCTTGAGGAATTAGAACAGCGGTTCACTCAGGAAGAACAGGAGAAAAATCCGGGATTTCTTGCTTCCAATATTGTCAATGCAAGGAGCTTTGAAATCAAGACCACAGATGTGAGTATCAAGGTTGCCCCGGATAAGACCTATCTTGTGGAAAACCGCATGATTGAGGGGCGCCCCTGTATTGTGATCGGCATCAGTGAGCATGTGGAAATCAATGGAATCACAGTAAGACCAATCGCAGCTGGGCATACAGAAGAAGAGGAGGCGTAATCCTTTTCTTCTGCATGTCTCAGTTGTCTATTCTTTATTTAAAATTGCCGGTTGATTCCTGTGCTGTTTCCTCATGCATCGTATGATAAAGAATGCAACTGCAAATTCTGTCACAGGCATAGCTGCCCACAATGCATCACTCCCCCCAAATACCGGCAGGAGCATTATGAGAGTACCGCTGATTAAAATACCCCGTGAAAGTGAAATGAAAAATGAAATCCCCGGTTTCATTACAGACTGAAAATAGTATGTTGAAAAGACATTAAATGGCAGCAGCAAGAATGATAAGCAGTAGCAGCGGATAATTGGAGGAGCGATTTTAAGTACGGATTGTGTGGGTGCCATATACAGGGATACAAACGAATTGGGAATCAACATGGTTAACGTGACCCATATGCCGCTCACAGCTGCAACAGTAATGAAACTGTAACGCAGCAGTTTATTTATTCTCTCCTGTTTTTGTGCACCAAAATTAATGGATAGAATTGGTTGAGCGGCCTGTCCCACACCATAAGCACAGCACTGGACAAATGTACTTATATTGACGATAACGCCATAGACTGCAAGGGCATCAGTTCCTGAATATCTCATGATCTGACGATTAAACAGCATTGTTAATAGACCCATTGCGATATCAATAAAAAATGTAGAAAATCCTGCAGTAATAATTTCCCCTGTTTTCAGGAATAACTGGTATGGACGTTTCAGCCGAAGTGTATGTCTGCTACTGAAAAAATGTGTCAGCATAACCATCAGTGATATACTTGCGCTGAAAGCTGTTGCGATTCCGGCACCCAGTATGCCCAAGTCAAAAATGAATACAAGCAGGTAATCTCCAAACACATTCATTACACCGCCCAGCATTACAGCTTTTGTAGCAAGTCCTGGATTTGAATCATTGCGTAAAAAAGCAGAAAGCATTTGAGTGAAAAGAAATACCGGGACAGTAAATCTGACTGGAATTAAGTAACTTTTTGCAAGGGGGAGCAGTGTATCGTCTGCACCAAATAAAAGCAGCAGCTGATCCTCAAATAATATGAGTGATATCCAGAGTATTACAGACAGTAAGGCTGTGAGAATTACCGCTGCTGAAAAATATTCATTACCACGGTTAGAGTCGTTGCATTTCCCCCGGCTTGCACTAAATAAAATAGAGCCGCCTATACCCGTAAGCAGACCGAAACTATACAGTATATTCCATACAGGTGCAATTACTGCCATAGCAGCGGAACCGGAGGGACCGTGGTACTGTCCGACCATTATCATGTCTGCCATGCTATAAATCGATGTGATTAAGGCGCTTCCAAAAGCCGCTGTCAGATACTTCAGATAAATCTGTTTAACATTTTCGTTTAGTAAATCCATATTTTCCTCCTTTAAATAAAAAAAAGCCGGATAAAATAGCAAGCATTTCAGCCTGCTACCTTATCCAGCGCGTCGTTTCAATGAACGACTTACCCTCCAGTAAGCAGTGCAACTATAACATAGATTGTCACAAATAGTCAACAGGCCTTTTACAGACCAAAATATTTTGCCTAACTGTTCTGCCTATGCTATACTGTAAGAAAACTACTGTGAGGAATGAAACGTGGCTGAGAGAACATTTGGCTGGGTACAAGAGGCCTATACCCTGGACAATTTAAAAAATGTGGTATCCGTATTTGTACCGGATTCCAGAATAAACCGGCTGCTGAAAACGGACAAGATTCCACGACTCATAAAGGATGAGGAAAAACGGGAGGAATTTATAAAAGAACTGGATCATAAGGAAATCCGCATTCCCTATACCCATTTAAAAGGAAAAGGAACACCGAAAGGTTACACCAGAAGCAATGCACCCTGTTCCGGCATTATACAGGCGGTACTTCCCGGACAGAGAAAGGAGTATCAGTCTGACTGGCCGGCAGATTCATTTATAAGATGGGCGGTCAGCATTGGTTTTCTGGATTATGACAGGGCAGCTGATGAATGCTCCTTATCTGTTTTAGGCAGGCAGTATGCTGAGGCAGAGGAGGGGAGTGAAGAGGAAGAGGAAGTATTAAAAACAGCCCTTCTTTCCTATCCTCCGGTGTGCAGAGTCCTGTCCCTTCTGATGAAGGAAGGGCATATGACTAAATTCGAGATAGGAGCCAGGCTTGGTTTTATTGGAGAAGCCGGTTTTACATCCATTCCCCAGTCCATGATTTTAGAGGGGCTTGCAGCAGCAAAAGAGAAGGAAGAAAAGACAAAGCTGCTTCAGGATACGGAAGGAACCAGCGACAAGTACGTCAGAACCATTTGCAGCTGGCTGATGTCTGTAGGCTGGATAAGGAAAGTTCCAAAAGAGATACCCGGTCTGTACGGGCACAAGAAAGAGACAGAGGTAATTCCCCAGTCGTATCAGCTGACACTAAAGGGAAGAACCATATGCAATCATATAACAGGAGTATCCAGATACAAAAAAGTGCCAAAGCGGGTGATGTGGGATATGCTGGCGACCAAAGCAGCAGACAGGGAATACTTAAGAAACCGGCGGGCCCATATCATATTGTGTCTGGAAAAGTCGCCCCTCACTCCTATGCAGATTCAGGAGTATTTAAAGCAGAAGGGAATAGAGGAAGAGGCAGAAACCATACTTGATGATATCAAGAGTCTGGAAAATATCGGGCTGCAGGTCCAAAAGACCAGAGATACATATCGGATTACAGATGAGATTACGGGACTTTTATTTCCGGAAACCCAGTCTTTCCTCCCAGTAAAATCCCAGGTATCCATACTGAAGGATTATTTACGATCCTACTTGTCACATGTGGACCATAAGTATTTAATTCTGCTGGATTTAGGCTTTGACGGCACCTCCGACCGGGATTACGAGATTTGGACAGCCCAGCTTCTTACTGCGGAGTTGTCCTTTCTTGGAGGAAGACTTGGAGATACCAGAAAGCCGGATGTCTGCATTTACTACGAAGACAACGGTCTGATCATCGACAACAAGGCTTATGGAAAGGGGTATTCCCTTCCCATCAAGCAAGCCGATGAGATGTACCGCTATATAGAGGAGAATAAGGAACGAAGTGAGCTGCTTAATCCTAACTGCTGGTGGAACATCTTTGGTGAGGGTGTGAAAACATTTCGCTTCGCCTTTCTGTCAGGAGAATTTACCGGAGGTTTTAAAGACAGATTAAATCATATCTCCATGCGTTCCGGTATCAAAGGGGCAGCAGTGAATTCGGCAAATCTGCTTATTATGGCAGAACAGTTAAAATCAGGTACAATGAGCTATGAGGAATTTTTCCAATTGTTTGATCATAACGATGAGATTATATTTCCACACCTATCATTACAGGGAGGTTTGATACTATGACACTGGGAGATTATCTTCCTTTTTGGAACAAACTTACAGAGAAACAGAGAGAAAAGCTGTCATCCAAATCGAAAAAAATAAAATTTGAAAAGGGAATGCTGGTACACGGGGAATCCGATGAGTGCAGCGGTTTTCTTCTTGTAACAGAAGGTCAGTTAAGAGTGTTTACCATATCGGATGAAGGCCGGGAACTGACTTTATACCGGCTTTTTGAGCGGGATATCTGTCTGTTCTCCGGGTCCTGTATGGTGAAGAACATTCAGTTTGATGTAACTGTGGAAGCAGAACAGGATACGGTAGTGTTCCAGATTCCAGCTGATATCTATCGTGATTTAATGGAAGAATCAGCCGTAGTCTCAAACTTCACCAATGAACTGATGGCCTCCAGATTTTCCGATGTGATGTGGCTGATGGATCAGGTGATGAACAAAAAGATGGATGGAAGACTGGCTGCATTCTTACTGGAAGAGTGCAGGCTCAATGATACGATGGAGCTATCCATTACCCATGAGCAGATCGCCCGCCACTTAGGCACTGCCAGAGAGGTGGTAACCCGTCTGCTTCGTCTGTTTCAGGGAGAGAGTCTGGTGAAGATTACGAGAGGGACTGTGGAGCTTCTTGATGAAAAAGGGTTAGAGGTGCTGGCTGCCCATAGTTTAAGATGAACTTGTATGTACTATTTAAAGAACATGAAAAATAAACTTGCTTTCTTTTATCTGGAACGTTATATTATAAAAAGTTTATAAAAATTTTATAATAGACAAAGGATGAAGAAATGAAAGATTTGGTACCTCAGTTTTTTTTATCAATGAAGCATTATACGAAGGAGCAGTTTTTGAAAGACTTCGTTTCCGGAATCATTGTAGCGATTATTGCCCTTCCGCTTTCCATTGCCCTGGCATTAGCAAGCGGTGTTACACCGGAGCAGGGGCTTTACACCGCCATTACAGCCGGTTTTGTAATCTCTTTTCTGGGAGGAAGCAAGGTACAGATTGCAGGCCCCACCGCTGCATTTGCATCTATCGTGGCAGGGATTGCAGCGAAAAACGGCTTTGACGGTCTGGTTATGGCAACCATACTGGCAGGAATCTTTCTGCTTATCATGGGATTTTTGCGGATGGGAAGCCTGATCCGCTTCATTCCATATACCATTACCACAGGTTTTACCACAGGAATCGCCATTACGATATTTATTGGCCAGATCAAGGATTTCATGGGACTTACCTTTGAGCATGCCCCAATCGAAACTCTCGAAAAAGTCAGTGAGGTGGTACACAGCATTGGTACCCTCAATCCCATGGCTCTTGCAGTGGGATTTACAGCGCTCCTCATTTTAATTGTATGGCCCAGATTTTTTAAGACCATACCGCCGTCACTGATTGCCGTCATCCTTACGGCGGGTCTTGTAAAAGTGTTTCATCTTCCGGTAAATACCATTGGGGATTTATACACCATATCATCGGATCTTCCCACCTTTCATCTTCCTGTATTTTCTCTAGCCATGGTACAAAAGGTAATGCCGGATGCAGTGACCATAGCGGTGCTGGCAGCGGTAGAATCCTTATTGTCCTGCGTAGTTGCAGATGGAATGGTTGGAAGCAGACATAATTCCAATATGGAGCTGGTTGCCCAGGGCGCCGGTAATATCTGTTCCGCTCTTTTTGGGGGGATTCCAGCCACTGGAGCCATAGCAAGAACTGCTGCAAACATAAAAAACGGCGGAAGAACGCCTGTAGCAGGCATGGTTCATGCAGTGATGCTTCTTCTGGTTTTAGTATTTTTAATGCCTTTTGCTGCGTTAATTCCTATGCCGGCGATAGCAGCTATTCTCTTTATGGTAGCTTATAACATGAGCGAGTGGAGAGTCTTTCTTTCCATTGTGAAGACAGCTCCCAAAAGCGACTGGTCCGTGCTTCTTGTTACTTTCGTATTTACCGTTGCTTTTGATCTTGTTACAGCCATTGCAGTTGGAATTTTATTTGCTTCCCTGCTGTTCATGAAACGTATGGCAGATGTGACAGAAGTAAGCAGCTGGAAGTATTTAGAGGACGAAGAAAACAGCAGCGAATCCATAGACTTAAAACCTGTGCCAAAGCACGTTGCAGTCTTTGAAGTCAGCGGTCCCATGTTCTTTGGCGCAGCGGAAAAGATCTCCCAGCTGATTATAGAAGAGGGGAAACGGGTTCTGATTCTTAGAATGAGAAGTGTTCCTGCAATGGATGCAACGGCTTTAAAAAGTCTGGAAAAACTGTATCACAATTTAAAGAAAAAGCATGTGACCCTTATTTTATCCCATGTCAATGACCAGCCCATGTCCATGATGGAGCGGGCGGGCTTTTTGGAGTCCGTGGGGAGAGAGAACCTGGCGGGCTGCATTGATGATGCGCTTTCTTTTGCAGCAGATCTTTAAACCATTAATAAAAAGAACCGAAGTTCAATCCATGAGCTTCGGTTTCTTTTTTTATTGGCTTACTAACTCATCCAGGGATTTAAACTGATAACCCATCTCTTCCCATTTGGTCAGCAGCTCATCGAGAATCTGGGCATTGGTACTGGAAGTGCTGTGCAAAAGTACAATGGCACCAGGGTGAATCCGCCCTAACAGCTTTTTAAAGGCTTCTTCCTTTGAAGGCTGCTTATCCTGATACCAGTCCACATAAGCCAGGCTCCAGAAAAAGGTTTTATATCCCATATCCTTTGCCATCTGCAGATTGGATTCACTATATTTGCCCTGAGGCGGTCGGTAATACTTTTTCATCTTCTGACCAGTGGTCTGTTCAAACAAAGTTTCTAAGTCCCCCAGCTCTTTTTCAAAAGATTCCTTTGAACTCATCTTTGACATATCCGGATGATGATAGGTGTGGTTGCCTACTGTGTGACCTTCCGCAATCATTCGTTTAACCAGTTCTGGTGCAGTTTCTATGTAGTTGCCCACAACGAAAAAGGTTGCAGGTGCATGGTGCTTTTTCAGTGCATCTAAAATCGCAGCAGTATTTCCGTTTTCATATCCGGCGTCAAAGGTGAGATATAAGACCTTATCCTGGGTCTTTTGTGCATAATAGGCATTAAACTGCTTTAAATAATCCATGGTGGCATTGGCAACAGGAGGCTGCCCTTCCTGCTGGAAGCTTAATCCCCAGTTTCCTTCTGCAGCAGTTTCCACAGCGCGATGATGCTCAGCAAACATAGCCCCCAGACGTCCGGCAAAAAAGGCACACAGGAGGAACAAAAATATCTTCAGGCCTTTCTTTCCATTTTCCGGCGAAATGGAAAATGTTCTGATTTTCTCCGCCAGTCTTAATCGGTTGAACCATTTCATAGTAATACTCCATTGAGTCCATTTGTTTCAATATATGACGGGGTTTCGGGAATATATGCTGTAGGAATGACGGTTTTCAAAACGGAACTGGTACTATAATAGAAAAAAAGGATTTCTGTCCCGGGCATTCCCCGCCGGACAAAAATCCTTTTTATACTTATGCTTCTGTTATAATTGTACCTGCTTTTCCCTCAAGGCTTTCTTCCGCCTTTTCCAGGGAAGTAATGATCGCTTTCCGATTCCTTCCGTGTTCAATGAAATCAAGAGATGCTTCAATCTTTGGAAGCATGGAAGAGGGTTCGAACTGATTGTCCTCAATATAAGAAGCAGCTTCCGTTTTGTTCATCATGCTGATCGGTCTGGCATCCGGCTTTCCAAAGTTTAAGGTTACGTTATCAACGTTTGTTAGAATCATCAGCACGTCGGCATCGATTTCCTTTGCCAGCAGTCCGGCAGCCCTGTCCTTCTCAATTACAGCGCTGGCTCCTTTTAAGTAGCAACCCTGTTCCATAACGGGAATACCGCCACCTCCGCAGGCGATCACAATCTGATCTGCATCCATAACGGCTTTTATGATATCAATCTCAACGATAGAAACTGGCTTTGGAGAAGCAACAACTCTGCGAAATCCCTTGCCAGGAACTTCTTCTACATAGTTCCCCTTATCCTCTTCTTCTTTTGCTTCCTCTGCAGTCATGAAACGGCCGATGGGCTTCATGGGGGTATAGAAAGCCTCGTCATATGGATTCACCATCATCTGGGTTAAAATCGTAGCCACGGACTTATATATGCCCCGTGTCATAAGTTCTGCACGGATTCCGTTTTGTAAGTCGTATCCGATGTATCCCTGGCTCATGGCAGAACAGACAGACATGGGAGCTGAGGTATAACCGTCATGCTGTTTTCCGAATTCATTCATTGCAGTGTGGATCATTCCAACCTGGGGAGCGTTGCTGTGAGTAAGGGCCACCTGCCAGCCGGACTGGATAAAATCTGCAATTACTTTGGCAGTTCTGGCTACTGCCGTCTTTTGTTCCGGAAGGTTTGTTCCCAAAGCATGGTGTCCCAAAGCTATCACAATACGTTTTTTTGCCATATTATTTCCTCTCAGTTTCATGTAGTTTTAATCAGAAAATATAAGGATATTATATTATCAGCAGATAAAAAAAGCAACCGCTTTCGGGTATCGGGGAATATGAGAAAAGATTTCATTTGTTTTTAGAAATAATTTTAAAAAAATTAAGTGGATATCCTGAAATCAGGTGGTATAATGTTTAAGAAGATACAGAAAATGAAAGGACAGGTACTTATGATAGTAATAATTCTGCATCTGATTCTTCCTTTGTTTACCTACACGTTAGCCACCACGTTCCTGTATCTGGCAGTGCCTCTTGAACCACTTCTGGCTACGGGAGTATCTGCATTACTGAATATTCCGGTTTTGCTGTGGTTTTATTCTTACGATCAGAAAAACAGAGGATCTTCCATGACAGAGAGTTTAAAACCTGCAGACAGCCTGATTGCGATCTGGCTGCTTGGAGCAGCTCTTTGTATTCTGGGAAATTCAGCTGTGGAAGTTATGGGACTGACCAGAATATCAAGAACGTACCAGGAAGCGGCCAAGGCATTGTATTCTCCGCCATTTGCGCTTCAGCTTCTGGCCTCCGGACTTATCATACCTGTAGCGGAGGAACTGATATTTCGAGGAATGATTTTTGCTTCCATCCGGGACAAGTTTTCTTTTGCTTTATCGGCAGTGGTATCAGCCGGTTTGTTTGGACTTTATCATGGAAATCTTCCCCAGGGGGTTTATGCATTTATCATTGGTCTTACCGCAGCATGGCTTTATGAGAGAACAAAAGCCCTGTCGGCACCTGTCATGCTTCACATCTCGGCTAATTTATTTTCGCTTTTTATAACCAACACGGAACTGTCCGGGCTTCTGTTTCAAAGAGAACATGCAGGAGTGACTGCAGCTGCGGTCGTGTTATCATTCGTTGTAACTGTAATATGTATTATCCGGATTTATTGGAAAAACAACCTAAAGGAGGATATTGTGTGAAACTCTTATCTGTAGCAATTCCATGTTATAATTCAGAATCCTATATGAGGCATTGCATCGAATCCCTGCTTCCAGGCGGAGATGAGGTTGAGATCCTTATTGTAGATGACGGTTCGACAAAAGACCGTACAGCCGAAATTGCAGATGAATATGAACGGAATTATCCGGGAATCTGCAGGGCGATCCATCAGGAGAATGGCGGGCATGGAGAAGCAGTGAATGCAGGATTAAGGAATGCGTCCGGGATTTATTTTAAGGTAGTGGACAGTGATGACTGGGTGGATGAATCGGCTTATATGGAGATTCTTAATACCCTCAGACGTTTCGTTTACGGCGAAAAGACACTTGATATGCTGGTAAGTAATTTTGTTTATGAAAAACAGGGCTCCAATCGTAAAAAAGTAATGAATTACCGGACTGCACTTCCGGAAAACCAGCTGATTGACTGGGATGATGTAAAGGTTTTTATTCTGGGACAATACATTCTAATGCATTCTGTTATTTACAGGACAGAACTTTTAAAGCAATGCGGACTGGAATTGCCAAAGCATACCTTCTATGTGGATAATATTTTTGTTTATCAGCCTCTTCCCCATGTGAAAACCCTGTATTATTTAAATGTAAACTTTTATCGCTACTTTATAGGCAGAGACGATCAGTCTGTCAATGAACAGGTTATGATCGGTCGGATTGACCAGCAGATTCGGGTGACAAAGCTGATGCTATCCTATTATGACGTGATGAAGATTAAGCAGCGTAAGCTTCGGCGTTATATGGTGCGGTATTTAGAGATTATGATGGTCATTTCCTCCATTCTGGCTATTAAGTCCGGAACAGAGGAAAATATGGAGAAAAAGGAAGAGCTGTGGCAGAGTCTTAGAAAACAGAATTTAAAACTTTATTTAAGGCTGCGCTACGGATTCTTAGGACAGGGAGTCAATCTGCCTGGTAAGAGCGGAATGAAATTCCCCATCGCCATTTATAAGATGACTCAGAAATTTTTTGGATTTAATTAGAAACGGATGTGAAAAGACCTCCCCGCCAGGGAAGGTCTTTTTTTAACTGATTGCTTTTTCGGATACCTTTTTTCTGTTAGGAACAAGGGAATCAGAATAAACAAACTGATACATGATATATGCCATAGCTAATGAGCCAAGTCCGTCAAAAGCAGAGTGCTGTTTTAAGAACACAGTAGCCAGACAGATTAAAATCATTAAAACAAGAGATGCTGTCTTTAACTGTCTGCTATTTTTAAGACGTTCACTTCGGCAGATGGCAATGTGGACACAAATGGAGTTATACACGTGTATGCTGGGAAATACGTTGGTACAGGTATCTGCAGAGTAAAGCAGATTAACGATTGTAGCACAAATATTCTTATTGGCATCAACAACAGGCCTGAAGTCCGTTCCGTTAGGAAAGACAGTACAGATCACCAGGCTTATGGTCATTCCTGTAAACAGCATGGTGCAAAGCCTGTAGTATTCTTTCACATCACGAAAGAAAAAATAGGCGACAGAAACTGCCACATAACCAAACCACATCAGGTAGGGAATAATGAAATATTCATTAAACGGGATATAGTCATCAATGGCTATATGCATGATGTGGTAGTTGCTTGTCACTGTTTTTTCAAGGTATACGAACCATGGCAGATAAATGAAGGCGTAGCTTAGGATCCAGACATGCCTGTACTTGATTATAAACTGTTTGATATTCATAAAAAGACACCCTTCTTAACTAATGCGTGGGATTATAATAATCAACTTTTGAGGATTATATCACACTCGTTTTGTCAGTACAATAGTATTTCAGAAATGTTAATATTTTATTCAGGAAAGGTTTGGAATCATGTATGTAAATATAATCTTTTTATAAAATAGTTGATAGACTGTCCATCTTTGTGTATAGTATAAAGGCAGACTTTTATTATGAAAGGAATGAATGATGTTACAAAAATATATAACAGTGTTTTTTATTTCCATGGTTCCGCTTATTGAACTTAGGGGAGCGATTCCCTATTCTGCAGTAATGGGACTGCCTTTGGCTCAGTCTTATATTATTGCAATAATTGGAAACATGCTTCCGGTACCCATTATCTTTCTGTTTGCCAGAAAAGTTTTGGAGTGGGGAGTAGATAAGCCGGTAATAGGCGGCTTTTTTACCTGGTGTCTGGAAAAAGGAAAACGCGGCGGAGAAAAACTGCAGGCGAAAGCCGGAAGGGGATTGTTCATTGCTCTATTGATATTTGTTGGTATCCCACTTCCAGGCACCGGTGCCTGGACTGGCACATTGGCAGCCAGCCTGCTTGATATTGATTTTAAATCCAGTATTTTAGCTGTAATGGGCGGAGTTTTAATGGCAGGAATCATTATGGGACTTGCCAGTGCAGGTGTTCTTGGAGCGCTTCAGTCCATTGTATTTTAAAAAACTGGTAGGAAGAAGGGCAGAATGGAACGAAAGAATGAAGAAGGGCTGACGGAAAAAGAGTTTCTTTTACAATACCGTCCGGGAGATTACGAACGCCCGTCGGTAACGGTGGATATGCTGATATTTGCATATGACCAGGAAGAATCAAAGACTGATATTCTTCTCATTAAGCGGAAAAACCACCCCTGCATCGGTCAGTGGGCGATTCCGGGAGGATTTGTTAACATGGATGAATCCCTGGAGGAAGCAGCAGCCAGAGAACTGTTTGAAGAAACCGGATTAAAGGGAATCTACATGGAACAGCTTTATACCTGGGGAAGTGTAAAAAGGGATCCCAGAACAAGAGTGATTTCCGTTTCTTATTTAGCGGCAGTTCCAAAGGAACAGTTAAGCGTAGAGGCTGGTGACGATGCCGGCAAGGCGTGTTGGTTTGAAGTAAAGAAAAAGAAGCTTTCAGACCTTGAAAATGGGGCGACATATGCACTTACCATTGAGAATGAGGAAGAACATATATTTATCAGCTATCGGATCACGGAAACCTTTGAACGGGATGGCATGATGTGGAAGAGAGACATTGACATTGAACTTCTGCCTGCAATTGACATGCTTGACCAGGAGAAGCTGGCATTTGACCATGCGGAAATTTTAAATATTGCCATGGACAGGCTGGAAGAGCTGGAAAAAGAAGATTAATACAGTCGTTTTAGACGATGCATCACTTTTATGAGTGGTGCATTTTTGATTGTAAGAAAATTTTAAGCGGAAATTACTGGATTTTATGTTATACTGATGGAAGAACGAACTGGTAGAAAAATACAGGAGATAATTGGCTATGACAAAAACAACTTGCAGATTAATCAGTCTTATCATTGGCTTTTCCATGTTGGTATCAACCGTTGCTTATGCAACCGATATACCTACGGTTTCGCCCTTCCCAGGTTCCGGGCAGGAGACACAGGCAGCAGGACCAGGTGCTTCTATAAGCGGACAGGCAGACCAGAACCCAGACAGCAATAAAAACGCGGCGGATTCCACAGCCACCACCACAGCGGGCACCACAGCAGCCTCCACAGTAAGTGTGCCCCAGATCTCTTCCGAGGGAGCTGTATTAATGGATGCCGATTCCGGAGCACTTCTTTATTCTAAAAACAGTGAGACGAAGTATTATCCCGCCAGCATTACCAAGCTGATGACTGCGCTTCTGGTGGCAGAACGGACAAACCTTTCAGATACTGTCACCTTTTCCAAAGCAGCGACTACCAATCTGGAAGCAGGGGCGGTTACTTTAAATATGACGGAAGGTGATAAGCTGACGGTGGAGCAGAGTCTCTATGGTCTTATGCTTAAGTCTGCCAATGATGTGGCCAATGGTCTTGCTGAGCATGTATCCGGCAGCGTCAGCTCCTTTGCCCAGCTGATGAATGCCAAAGCCAGAGAACTTGGCTGTACCAATACAAATTTTGTCAATCCCAACGGTCTTACTAATTCCAGTCACTATACAACGCCTCATGATATGGCGCTGATTGCAAAAGCGGCTTTTCAAAATGGTGTGGTCAGAAAAGTGTGCTCTACTGTCCGCTACCAGATTCCGGCGACAAAGAAAGCGGGAGCCAGAACGGTAACCATGGGACATAAGATGATCAATTCTTCCGACTCCCGTTATTACCCTGGAGTGCTAGGAGGAAAGACCGGCTTTACCTCTGCGGCTGGCAATACCCTGGTAACATATGCAGAGAAGAATGGATCACGCTTTATCGTAGTGATTATGAAAAGCAAGTCCACCCATTATGACGATACCAAAGCGCTTCTGGATTATGGTTTTGCCTTAAAGGGGTCAGGCGGCGGCAGTGTAAAAGCCAATGCTTCTTCCGGCTGGGTGCAGTCAGGGGATCAGTGGTTTTATTACCGGGAAGATGGAACCAAGGCATGTAATTACTGGGTGAAAACCAATGAGAAGTGGTATTATCTTGGCAGTGACGGCGCGATGTTAAAAGATACGGTAACACCAGATGGTTACCGACTGGACAGAGCCGGTGTCTGGATATCCTAAAAGGAACATAACATAGAAAAAAGAGCCTTGCGGCTCTTTTTCTATGCCAAATCCTCTGAAGGAAAAGCCTGTTATTTATTTTCCTCAGGGTCAGTATTACAGGTCACACTTGCTGCCTCGCAAATATCGGCCCGATATTCCATAATTTCATCTACGCTGCAGTCTAGAATTTTGCACAGCATATCAATCGTATGAGTAGATACGAAATTGTTTTTCTTAAGCCGTCCGATTTGTCCGGCACTGACCTTGCAATATTTGATCAGATGATACTGGCTGACGTTTTTCTTTTTCATGGTCTCCCACAGTCTGTCATAAACAATCATAGTTAGTCACCTCACACTCTTATTAAACCGTGATTATCCAGTATTGCATATTATCCATAATTGGTTTCCATTATACAAAGGGGGAAGGTAAAAGAGAAAGCCTTTTACTTGACGGGGAGAGGTTCTTCATTGTATGATGGAGGGACAGCAAAAGAAGGAATGAGAGAAGATGAGGTATAAACAGATGTGGTTTGCTGCCGGAGTTTTTTGTGCTGCTGCAGGCGCAGTATCCTTACTGCGGTCTGAATACGAAAGAGAACAGCTTTCCGTAGAGAAAACTGTTTTAGAAAGCAGTAAGATCGGGAAAAACTTGAGGCTGGTATTCCTTTCGGATCTTCACAGTCATTGCTTTGGAGAAGACAATAAAAGACTTCTTAAGGCCATTGACCATGTGAATCCGGATGTGGTGCTTGTCGGCGGTGATATGATGGTTGTAAAGAAGACAGCAGATACCGGGGTCAGTTTAAAACTGATGGAGAAGCTGACAAATCGTTACCCGGTTTTTTACGGAAACGGAAATCACGAAAACCGGATGAACCAGGAACGGCTGGTCTATGGTGATCAGTATGATACGTATGAAAACAGCTTAAAAAAGCTTGGAGTGATAGTATTAAGAGACCGGACGGAATTATACCGGAAGGATATTGCCATTACCGGTGTGGATTTAAAAGACGGCTGTTATAAGGATTTTATTCCTGAGCGCCTTCTTCCCGAAGAACTGGAACAAAAAGCAGGGAAGGCAGGAGAAGAACGGTTTCAGATACTTTTGTCCCATTCCCCCCTTTATTTTAACACTTACCGGGACTGGGGCGCTGATTTAACCCTTTCCGGTCATTTTCACGGAGGAACCATACGCCTTCCGTTTCTGGGAGGAGTGATGACTCCCCAGTACCAGTTTTTTAATCCCTACTGTGGAGGGACGTTTCAAAAAGATGAAAAATATATGATAGTAAGCAGAGGCCTTGGAACCCACTCCATTAATATCCGGCTGAATAACAAACCTCAGCTGGTAGTTGTGGATTTAAAACCCAAATCCTCAAATTGAACCTTCCATATATTTACAGATCGGTCTCAATTTGGTATACTGCTTTTTGGTATGTTTTAATCTGCTTTGGAGGAAGATATGGGAATCTCTTATAAACTGGATAATTTTGAAGGACCGCTTGATCTGCTTCTTCACTTGATTGATAAAAATAAAGTGAATATCTATGACATTCCCATTGTGATAATTACGGAACAGTATTTAGATTACATGAATCATATGGAGACAGAGGATTTAAATATTGTCAGTGAATTTTTAGTCATGGCGGCTACTCTCATTGACATTAAGGCACGTATGCTTCTTCCCAAAGAGGTCAATGAAGAAGGGGAGGAAGAAGATCCAAGGGCAGAACTTGTTGCCCGCCTTCTGGAGTATAAATATTTTAAATATATGGCATCGGAATTAAAAGACCGGGAAGTAGGAGCAGACCGCCTGTTTTTTAAGACTCCAACCGTGCCTGCCGAGGTGGCGAAATATGAGCCGCCTGTAGATTTGGACAAGCTCCTTGACGGACTTACCCTGGCAAAGCTGCAGGAAATTTTCCGTGCGGTGACAAAACGGACAGAAGACAGGGTGGATCCCATCAGAAGCCGGTTTGGCAATATTCGTAAGGAAGCGGTAAGCCTGGAAGATAAGATAAAATCAGTGATGGATTTTGCCAGACGGAACCGGAAGTTTTCCTTTCGCAGGATGCTTGAGGGTCAGCCTGACAAGATAGAAGTAGTAGTCACTTTTTTAGCGCTTCTGGAACTTATGAAGATCGGCAAGATCACCCTGACCCAGGAGCATTTGTTTGATGATATGATGATTGAAACCCTGGAGCCGGAAGGCGAGGAAGGGGAACTGGATTTTTCGGATCTGGGAGAGGAAGAAAAAGTTAATGGATAAAGTAACTCTGACAGCAGACGGGTCAGCAAAGAGCGCGAAAGAAGAAAAGAAATGGGAAGCGGTCATTGAGGCAGTTCTTTTTACCATGGGAAATTCGGTGGAACTTAGCAGGCTGGCTGCAGCCATCGACCAGGATGAGGAAACTGCCAGGGATGCAGTTCTTCGTCTGATGAAGCGGTATGAGACAGGGAAAAAGGGAATGCAGATCATTGCACTGGAAAACAGCTATCAGATGTGTACCCGCTCGGAATACTATGAAAACTTAATCCGTGTTGCCTGCGCTCCGAAAAAGCAGGTATTATCGGAAGTGGTTCTGGAGACACTTTCCATCATTGCATATAAACAGCCGGTTACTAAGCTTGAGATTGAAAAGATCCGTGGAGTAAAATCCGATCATGCGGTAAACAAACTGGTGGAATATAATCTGGTTTATGAGGTCGGAAGGCTGGATGCACCGGGACGCCCGGCACTTTTTGCAACAACAGAAGAATTTTTAAGAAGATTTGGTATTGGCTCCACTCAGAATTTACCGGCTGCAGATCCTTTGGTAACAGCGGAGATTCGTATGGAAGTGGAAGAAGAACTTTCCGGAAGCGGAATACTGCTCACGGAGGAAGAAAACAGCGACAGGCATCAGGAGGACATACAGTGACAGCAAACATTAAAATTAAATACTTTACAGAAGAGATAGAAAGACTGAGATACATAGATGGCAAATCCGACTGGATTGATTTACGGGCGGCGAAGGAAGTGGAGTTAAAAGCAGGTGAATTTAAACTGATCCCTCTTGGCATTGCCATGGAACTTCCTGCCGGCTATGAAGCCCATGTGGTTCCAAGAAGCAGTACCTTTAAAAATTACGGCATTATACAGACCAATAGTATGGGAATTATTGATGAGACTTACTGTGGGGACAATGACCAGTGGTTTTTCCCGGCTTATGCACTTCGGGATACGGTGATCCGTGTCAATGACCGGATCTGCCAGTTTCGCATTATGGAGCATCAGCCAGCCATCTGTTTTGAGGCTGTTGACTCTTTAGATCATGAAGACAGAGGCGGACACGGCAGCACTGGAATACAATAACATTTATAGTTTTGTTAAAAGTTGGAGATATTAAAATGAAAAGAAAAACCGGATATGGAACACTTTTAATTGTTCTGACCCTGATTCTTACCATGTCAGCGGGCTGCGGCAAAAAAGAGAATCGGTACACTTACCGGGATGATGGAATTAAGGCGCTGAGTGAAGGAAATTACAAAGACGCCATACAGTCATTTGACCAGGCAATTGATTCGAAAAAAGGCCTGGTAGGAAAATTTGATATGGATGTATTAAAATACAGGGCAGAAGCGGAGTATTTATCCGGTGATTATCAGGCAGCTGTAGGAACCTATGACATCCTGATCAAGGTAGATGG
>SVDS01000090.1:8645-21655 GCA_015057715.1 Paenibacillaceae bacterium | reverse complement strand
TTATGTATATGGTACAAACCCTTATGAATAAGATTTTTCAGGAGGTGGGCATCATGGATTTGTCCAAAGAGAGCACCTATGAAAAAAAATGGGGAGAAAAGCAGACCGCAGTTTTGATCGAGCGCTGTTATCAAGGAGAGGCATCCGTAAAGGAATTGGTTCTCTGTCTGTTAAGGAAACGGCTGGAGGCAGGAGGCCGTGATTAGAGAGAGAGAGAAAGAGGGGCGGCAGTATAAGGCGGCTTTGTACATGCGGCTTTCCAAAGACGATGGGACTGGGGAGAGCGCAAGCATTAATACTCAGCGGAGCATGCTGCGTTCCTATGCCGACCGAAATGGCTTTTTTATATACGGAGAATACGCAGATGATGGCTACAGCGGGACTACGTATGACCGACCGGCATGGAAACGCCTGCTTGCAGATATAGAGGCGGAGAAGGTAAATCTTGTAATCACCCGAGACCTTTCCAGACTTGGAAGGGATTACATACTTACAGGTCAGTACACAGAGATTTATTTTCCAGCCAAAGGAGTTCGTTATATTGCAGTTAATGACGGCTATGATTCAAACAATCGGGGGAATGATCTTGCTCCTTTTCAGAATATCGTCAATGAAATGTATGCCAGAGATACATCAAAAAAGATTCGAAGCGCATTGAGAACCAAGATGGAAGACGGAGCATATATCGGAAATTATGCTCCTTACGGATATCGAAAGGATCCTGGGGATAAAAACCATCTTTTAATTGACCCCCTGACAGCGCCTGTGGTGCGTGACATCTTTGAGCGGGCTTCCAGGGGAGAATCTCCATTAAAGATTGCAAGGCTGCTAAATGAGAGGGGTATTAAAACTCCAGCCAGTTACCGTCGTTTTAAACGTCAGGAGGTGGACCTGGAGACTGTTGGGGTTGAAAAAGGGTGGACCTCCAGCATTATCTGCAAAATTCTTTCTAACCGGGTTTATACTGGGGATATGGTGCAGGGCAAAACTTCCAAGCTGTCATTTAAAAGTCAGATGACCTTAAGGATACCGAAAGAGGAATGGATCGTGGTACAAAACAAACATAATGCCATTGTATCCAGAGATTTGTTTGAGCAGGCAGGAAGGCGGTGTGTCCCACGGAGAAGATCGAAATCAGTTCAATTCTCCAATGCATTTTCCGGACTGGTGTACTGTGGGGACTGTAAAAGAGTGATGACCACAACCGGGGGCAGTCATACGGAGGACAGAAAGCTGGTATGCAGCGGATATAAGCAGTATGGAAGAACCGCTTGCACCAACCACTACATGAACTATGATCTGCTCTGCCAGATTGTATCCCAGGAGCTTGAGTCTTTCATTACACTGTCAGAAGAAGAGAGAAAAGAGGTTGCAGGTCAGTTAGAGGTCTATGGAAGAAACAGAGGTAATTCAGAAGAAAAACGGGCGGCTGCATCTTTAAAAAAGAGGGAGAGGCAGATTGAGCGAATTATTGGAAAGCTTTACGAAGATCGAGTCAATAAAGTGGTGGAAGAAGAGCGTTTCTGTAAGCTGCTCTCTTCTTATGAACAGGAGCTAAAGGAGATTAGGGCAGAGGCAAATGCCATTACAGCATCTATGTGGAAAAACGTAGAGGAGCCAGAGGTGGCTGTGGACCGTTTATTAAACCAGTTAAAGGAAAAAAAAATTCCTGCTTCCGATTTACTGCACCAGTTTATTGACCGGATTGAAATCTTTCAGTCAGGGAAAGATCCGGATCAGAAAGACTATAAGATTATAACCGTCAGGATATTTTACCGATCAGAGTCACCAGACAGTAAAAAAGCGTAGATTGCCGCTGTCATGTGCATGGGCTTTGGCTGTAATGCTGCGGGAATTGTAGGCTGCCGGATCATTGATTCACCAAGAGAGCGGCTCATTGCAATGATCACCAATAACTTTGTTCCCTGCAACGGGCGTTTCCCAACCATGATTGCAATTATAACCATGTTTTTTATCGGAGGAGCGACAGGATCATTTTCCACTATTTTATCTGCAGGGATTCTGTCAGGTATTATTCTTCTGGGAATTTTCATGACCCTTGTAATATCAAAAATACTCTCTGTAACCATATTAAAGGGGATTCCTTCTTCCTTTACCTTAGAGCTGCCCCCTTACCGCAGGCCACAGATCGGAAAGGTCATTGTCCGTTCCATATTTGACCGGACCCTCTTTGTTCTCGGAAGAGCGGCTGCAGTGGCTGCTCCCGCAGGTCTGTTAATCTGGCTTATGGCAAATATCACAGTGGGGGATATGACCTTATTAACCCGCTGCTCCGGTTTTTTAGATCCCTTTGCCAGAGTCATCGGCCTTGACGGTGTGATCCTTCTGGCATTCATCCTTGGCTTTCCCGCCAATGAGATCGTTGTTCCCATTATGATTATGGCTTATCTTTCTGAAGGAAGCATACGGGAAATCAATGATTTATCCATATTAAGGGATCTGCTGATTTCCCATGGCTGGACCTGGGTGACTGCCGTCAGCACCCTGCTTTTCTCCCTCATGCACTGGCCCTGTTCCACCACCTGCCTGACCATAAGGAAGGAGACCGGGAGCATAAAATGGACCCTTTTGTCCTGGCTTGTGCCTACGGTAACCGGAGTTATTGTCTGCTTTTTGTTTACTACTGCAGCAAGGGCGTTCCTGTAATGTTTAAAGTTCCCTCTGATTGTCTACAATAGGGGTAAGACACTCATAGAAAGGAGGGAGAAGCGTGAACAGGAGTTACCACGTTTACGCCCTGTCAGACCGGCTAAAGGCCAGAAAAATTGAGCGGGAAATTGCAAAGGTTGATGGGGTGAAGGTAATAAAGATCTCGGAAGACTTAAAGCTAATGAACATTGAGATGGAGAACAGCAAGATTACGGCTGTCATGGAGCGGGTGGTAAATATCTGCAACCGCATTTCTAACGGCTGTGAAGTGCATTATAAGTTTACGTAAGAATAATAAAAAAGAGGGCTTGAATGGATTTCATTTAAGTCCTCTTTGCCGATTAATGGGCAGTCTTTGCGTATTCGCCGATCTTTTTGTCCATATTTGAAATGTGCTTTGTCAGCCATTCAAGCACCATCTGGTTTGCATTTAAAATAACAAGTAAATTACCGCCTGAAGAATTATAATCGCTTCTAAGCTTGGTAAGCTGGGCAATGAAAGCAGTATGAGCCTGCTTCTGCTCTGCATATCCTGGGTAATGAATCTTCTGCATGTAAACTTCCTCGTCTGCGAAATGCTTTTTTGTGTAACTTTCGAGAAAATCTAAAAGCTCTCCTACATATTCCTTCGCTTTGTTGTTCTTTCCGGCATCAAAGAGAGCCTCTGCTTTTTCAAACCACATCTTATGCTGATCATCAATCATTGAAATACCAACTGATAAATTTTGTGTCCACGGCATAACGAAATCCTCCTATGTAATAATGATATTTATTATTATAATACGCTTGTTAAGAAAAAGCAAACCATATTTTACCATTCAGGAAAGAAAAATCGATTTTAAAATACAGATAAAAATTTGACGTACAACTTTAGCAATGTTATAATTTTTATCTAGCAAATAGTAAGGGAGAACAATTATGGATGCAAATGGAATCCGTCTGAATAAATATTTAAGTGAGGCAGGGATCTGTTCCCGCAGGGAGGCGGATCGGCTCATTGAGACAGGAAAGGTTAAAATAGATGGACAGGCCGCAGTACCCGGACAAAAGGTGCTTCCGGGACAGTCTGTTACGGTTAAGGGCCGTTCTGTCAGCGAGGCCAAAGGTGAGACCGGCCATAAGGCAGAGCCTGTCTTTTTAGCAGTCCATAAGCCCCGGGGTGTGGTATGCACCACCTCAGACAAGGACCGGGCTCCCAATATCGTGGATCTGGTTCATTATCCCGTGCGGATTTATCCCATAGGCCGACTGGACAAGGAGTCCGAGGGTCTGATTCTCATGACCAACCAGGGAGATTTAGTGAATAAAATCATGCGCAGCGGAAATGCTCATGAAAAAGAATATTTAGTAAAAGTGAATCGTCCGGTAACAGACGATTTCATCAGAAAGATGCGAAAGGGAGTCACTCTTTCCGAGTTAGACGTAACCACAAAGCCCTGCTTTGCAGAGAAAGCGGGAGAGAAAACATTTCGTATCGTATTAACCCAGGGATTAAACCGCCAGATTCGCCGAATGTGCACCCAGCTTGGTTTTGAAGTGCGCATGTTAAAGCGAATGCGGATTATGAATATTGAACTAGGAGATTTAAAGCCGGGTGCTTACCGTGAACTCTCCCGGCGTGAATACCACCAGATGAAAGAGTCTTTAAAAAGCTCGACCAGTCTTTCCTATCAAGAACAGAAAAAGGAGAAATCTGATGGACGAAAAACTAAAAAGAATTAAGGAACTGATCCCCCTGTTGCAGGAAGCAGGAAAAGCCTATTACCAGGAAAGCCGGGAGATCATGAGCAATTATGAGTATGATCGTCTCTATGATGAACTGGCGGCGCTGGAGGAGGAAACCGGAATTGTTCTCTCCACAAGCCCCACACAGAACGTTGGCTATCAGGTCTTAAGCGAGCTTCCCAAGGAAGCCCATGATTCCCCTATGCTTTCTCTGGATAAGACGAAAAGCACGGAGGATTTAGCAGACTGGCTGGGAGGTCAGAGGGGGATTCTCTCCTGGAAGCTGGACGGACTGACGGTTGTCTTAGTCTACCGGGAGGGAACGCTTCAAAAAGCGGTAACACGGGGAAATGGAGAGATCGGAGAAGTAATTACCAACAATGCCAGGGTATTTGCAAACATTCCACTTACCATTTCCTACCAGGGAGAACTGGTGATCAGGGGAGAGGCTGTAATAAAATACACCGACTTTAACCGGATTAATGACGAGATTGAGGATGTGACTGCAAAGTATAAGAATCCAAGGAATCTATGCAGCGGTTCCGTCAGACAGTTAAACAACCAGATTACCGCACGCCGAAACGTAAATTTTGAGGCATTTGCTCTGGTTTCCGCAGCAGGTGTTGATTTTAAAAATTCCAGAGCTGAGCAGTTTCAGTGGCTGAAGGCACAGGGCTTTGATGTGGTGGATTATAAAATAGTGACGAAAGACACCATAGGGGAAGCAGTTGCTGAATTTGCAAAGACGGTACCGGAATATGACATTCCATCAGATGGACTGGTGCTTTTATATGATGATATTGCTTATGGAGATTCTCTTGGACGGACTGCCAAGTTCCCCCGCAATGCCATCGCATTTAAATGGGCTGACGAGATTCGGGAGACAACTCTGACAGAAATTGAATGGAGTGCATCAAGAACCGGTCTGATTAATCCGGTTGCCATCTTTGAGCCAGTGGAGTTAGAGGGCACGACAGTGAGCCGCGCCAGTGTCCATAATCTGAGTATTATGGAAGCTTTGGAGCTTGGAGAAGGGGATCAGATCACGGTTTACAAGGCAAACATGATTATTCCACAGATCGCCGACAATTTAACCAGAAGTGGTAAAATAAAGATTCCGGATCACTGCCCGGTCTGTGATGGGATGACGGAGATTCGTCGGGTAAATGATGTGAAAAGTTTATATTGCACCAATCCGAATTGTCAGGCAAAGCGGATCAAGGGCTTTTCTCTGTTTGTAAGCCGGGACGCTTTAAATATTGATGGATTATCAGAAGCCACACTGGAGAAGTTTATCGGAGCCGGATTTATCCGGGAGTTTGCCGATATGTTTCATTTAGATCAGCATGAGGAAGCTATTACTCAGATGGAGGGCTTCGGTAAAAAGTCTTATGACAATTTAATTCAGGCGGTGAAAAAGGCGTCTCATACGACACTGCCCCGTCTGATCTATGGGCTTGGAATCGCCGGAATTGGAGTTGCCAATGCGAAGATGCTCTGCCGGGAATTCCGTTTCGATTTTGACCGAATGCGTCATGCAGAGGAAGAGGAGCTCACTGCTGTATCTGGCATTGGAAAGGTGCTGGCAGATGCATGGATTACTTATTTTAAGGACGAGAAGAATAATGAAATGACAGATCGTCTGTTAAAAGAAGTAACCATTGAGCAGGAGGCGGAGACCGGGGGAGAGAAGCGTCTGGAAGGAATGACGTTTGTTATTACCGGATCAGTGGAGCGTTTTGAGAACCGGAAGGCACTTCAGGAAGCAATCGAGGCACAGGGAGGTAAAGCTACTGGTTCTGTTACATCGAAGACGACTTATTTAATTAACAATGATACCACATCCAATTCATCTAAAAATAAAAAGGCAAAGGAACTGGGAGTGCCCATTATTTCAGAAGAGGATTTCATAAAACTGCTGGAGGGATAAAATATGCCGATTAAAGTACAAAAGGATTTACCTGCTAAAGCCATACTGGAAACAGAGAACATATTTATCATGGACGAGGACCGGGCCTCAAGACAGGACATTCGTCCCCTTGAAATCCTGATTATTAATTTAATGCCCATTAAGGAAGAGACGGAAACCCAGCTTCTGCGCGCATTGTCCAATACTCCGCTGCAGGTGGACTGTACGTTTCTGATGCTGGAGAGTCATACTTCAAAGAATACTTCTGCCAGTCATTTGAATAAGTTTTATGTATTCTTTGATGAGGTAAAAGAGAAGAAGTTCGATGGTATGATTATTACCGGTGCGCCTGTTGAGAATATGGAGTTTGAAGAGGTAAACTACTGGGAAGAACTGGCTAAGATTATGGAGTGGAGTAAGACAAATGTCACCAGTTCCCTTCATATCTGCTGGGGCGCCCAGGCGGGGCTTTATTATCATTATGGAGTGCCGAAGTATAAGAGGGATACAAAGCTTTCTGGAATTTACAAACATAGGGTTCTGGACCGCAAGGTGCCGCTGGTACGCAGTCTTGATGATTATGTGATGGCGCCTCATTCCAGGTATACGGAAGTGAGGAGAGCGGATATTGAGAAGCATCAGGGGCTGAAGATTCTGGCGGAGTCGAAGGAAGCAGGGATCCTGATGGTGATGAGTGAGGATGGGAAACAGGTGTTTATTCAGGGACATCCGGAATATGATCGGATGACGCTCAATGGGGAGTATCATAGGGATCTGGATAAAGGGTTGAATCCGGAGATTCCTTGTAATTATTATGAGGACGATGACCCGGATACGATGCCGGTGCTTTGCTGGAGGAATGCGGCGAATACGATTTATGGGAATTGGTTGAATTATTATGTATATCAGGTTACGCCTTACGAACTGTAAGGAATAGCTTAAGTACCTTTGATTATAAGAGATTGAAAATGGTATCAGGATTTTTGACTGTAAAGATTTAGATAAATTGTAACGATAAAAATTGATTGCGGAAGTTAATCTGTGATATGGCAATCGGTATATGGAATATATGTGAAAGCAGTGTGTTTTGAAGTTGTCCATGAGGGAGAACTTTGGCATACTGCTTTTTGTTTTTCTTTTATCGGTAGAGGAAGGATTGAAAGCAGGATCTATATTAAGACTGGATTGTGTTACTTGAACTTGAGGCGCTGATTAATGGCTACCATATTTATATCATAAAAAAAATACTTGTAAAACAAACAGAAATACTGTAAACTTACCTACAGGTAAGTAAGGAGGTTTACTTTGAGTAAGAGAACAGAAATTATAAGATTAGCGATAGAGTATATTAAAATGTATAGCTTTCCTGAATTAAGTTACGATTATATAGCAAAGAAATTAAATATCAGCAAAGCAGCTATTCATTACTATTTCAAGAATAAAAAAGATTTAGGAATTGCAGTCTGTGACTACTTTGAAGAAAATTTAAGGCAACAATTATCTGATTTTATAGAAAATCCGGAGAAATCGGCTTGGGAGTTTATTCATGAAAGAACACGTAATTTTAATTCTGATGAAATATGTCCGATTGTCAGTATACAGTCTGACCTTAATCAATATGATGAAGATTTAAGGCTCAAGATAATTGAGTTGGTGAATTTGGAATATGACGTATATGTAAAAATATTATCAAGAAAGCTTGATGATAAGACTTCTGCTAAATATGCCCAAATTCATTTATCAGCACTTAAAGGGGCGCAATTATACAGTCGTACTATTTCAAAGCCATTTTTTATAACAGTATTTAATTATATTGAGAATGAAATTAACGAACTAAACAAAGGAGAGCCTATATGAGAAGAGTAGTAGTGACCGGATACGGGAGTATATCGTCCAGCGGACAGAATGCAGATGAATTATGGAAGAATGTTAGTTCAGGTATCAGTGGAATTAATAAAATTGAAAGTCCTGAGTTTTCAGATTCTACTACTAAATTTGGTGGACTAGTTGATAACTACGACATTGAAAAGTATCTTGATAAGAATGAAGTAAAAAGAACTGATCGGTTTACTCATTTTGCCATTATTGGTGCAATGCAGGCACTTGAACACGCGGGGTTTAAAAAAGAAGATTTTGATTTGGAAAAATGTGGTGTATTTATTGGGACCGGTATTGGCGGTATTCATTCTCAAATTGAAAATCAAAAAGTTTTAATGGAAAAGGGCAGCCGCAGAGTATCCCCATTCTTTATCCCTAAATTAATTACAAATATGGCAACTGGTTTTGTTTCTATAAAAACAGGATTCAAAGGTGCAAGCATGTGTCCAATATCAGCCTGTGCAACAGGAAACCAGGCAATCGGTGAAGCTTTTCTAAATATAAGACATGGGTTGAGTGATGCAATTTTAGCAGGTGGAACTGAGGCATCAATTACTCCACTCGCGTATGCCGGTTTTAACAATATGAAGGCAATGTCGATTAGAAATGATTCACCCGAATCTGCTTCAAGACCTTTTGACAAGGATAGAGATGGTTTTGTAATGTCTGAAGGTTCCGGAATTTTGTTTTTGGAAGAGATGGAGCATGCGAAAAGTCGTGGAGCAAATATATTAGGTGAAATTGTTGGCTATGGCATGACTTCGGATGCCTATCATATGACCTCTCCGAGTTCTGAAGGTGCAGTTCGAGCGATGAGGCAGGCGCTCGAAATGGCAGAAGTAGATTTAGGTAGTATAGATTATCTGAATGCCCATGCCACGGGTACCAGCATTGGTGATATAAGCGAAACAAATGCAATTAAGGAGGTTTTTGGAAAATATGCCTACGATTTGGCTATCAGTTCTACAAAATCTTCAACGGGGCATTTATTGGGTGCGGCCGGAGGCGTTGAAGCAATTATTTGCCTGAAAGCGTTAGAGTACAATATCTTGCCTCCGACAATTAATTTAGATGAGCAAGATGAAGCGTGTGATTTGAATTATATACCGAATAAGAAAATTTCACATAAATCAAATTTTGTTTTGACAAATGGATTTGGATTTGGTGGACACAATGCTTCATTAGTAATGAAGAGAATCTGAGGTGTTATAAGTTAAAAATGTTTTTTGTGGAAATGCCAATATTAGGACAGCCACTAAACACAATAAGTTGATATTTACCTAAGCAGTTGCAAGAGAAAGCTCCTCCTGCAACCGCTTATAAACAGCAGGAGGAAGTCCTCCTGGATTTGATGTATATACTCTCATCTGGTTGTAATAGTTGAATACATATCTTAAAGGTTGCAAAAACTCTCCATTCCAGAGATGTGGACAGAATCAGTTTTATTTTAGATTATTTATACTCCACTCTCCTTATCTTTTATTCCAAGTTTGAAGTCTCCAGATTCCTCCAATAAGCTCAAAAGTCTTGGCATGTGTATTTAATGTAAATGCTTATTTAGCTTAATTTTCCAAAGCATATAATTATATTGTAGAAATAGCTTGGTTTATTGTATATAATAAGAAAGATAATCTAGCCAGTATACAAATATCTAAAAAACTATAAATATCTGGTAATGTAGTATAGATCTCCAGAACGGATAGAAAATTGGGAATTAGATCATCACAGTTGTAAAGTCTATATCACAATAATAGAAAAACGATACAATACACCGCTAATAAAAACATCCAGGGTATGACCAAGAGGAGCAAATGTGAAAAAGCATATACTACTACTCAGCAATCTTATAATCATCATTTCCATTGTAATTGGATTTTTTGGTATCGTTTACCGAGATACCACCGCGTACCAGGATCTGGCGGAAAAACATTTGGAAAATATTTTAAGCCTGTCCAATAAAGATATTTCCAGTCATGTGGAAGACGCTATGACGAAGCCAGTGATGGTTTCCAAAACAATGGCGAATGATGAATTTCTGAAGAAATGGCTTTCACAAGAACCCCAAAATGTTGGAAATGATACATACCTGAAACAGTTGTTTAATTATTTAGACGCGTATCGGAATAAATACGGATATACGACGGTGTTTTGCATTTCCGCAGAAACAGGAAATTATTATTATCAGGACGGATTTAACAAGACCATTTCAAAAACAGATGAGCATGATATCTGGTATTATAATTTTATTAAATCAGGCAATGAGTATGATCTTGAGGTTGACACTAACGAGACAAAGCAAGACTATATAACGGTCTTTGTAAATTTTCGTGTGGAAGGCAGTGATGGCTCACTTCTGGGTGTGATTGGAGTGGGGTTACAGGTTGATTCCCTGGGTGATACGATCTATTCTTATGAAAGAGATTATGGCTTGTCGGTTCATATTATTAATGTCATGGGGGCCGAAACTTCTTTTAAAGGGAATACCGATATTTTTATCAGTGAAGAGGAATTGCAGAAACGTGTTGGAATTACAGAACGCCTTCAGTTAAATCAGTCTGAAACCCCAATCATGCAGTGGTACACATCGGAAGGGAAGCGAAAATGCTTAATCACGCAGTATGATAAAATACTTGGCTGGTATTTGGTTCTTGAGATGGATACCAGTTCCATTAGACAGGTGTTTCAGGAACGCGTAAAAAGCAATGTGTTTTTCATGCTGGTTGCACTGGCCGCCTGTATTGTTGTTTCCACCTCTGTTTTTATCAATTGCAATTTGCGTATTGTAAAGATAGAAAATACGGACGAGTTAACGGGACTTCCCAATCGAAAGCAATTTTCCAAACGGTATTTGGCATTTCTCCGAAAGAACCGGAAGATGAAAAAAACGTTGTTCATGTTCGACATTGACCATTTTAAGGATATTAATGATACCTATGGCCACATATTTGGGAATTCAGTCATTGCAATGGTTGGGGAAGACTTACAACATGCAATAGGCGAAAATGGAATCGCAGCACGATGGGGTGGAGACGAGTTTTTCGGTGTTTTATTGGTAGGAGTGGACGAAGCAAAACAAATCATGGAACAGTTTATGGATTCTTTAAAAAGTGAGGAAAAGGATGAAAATTACCATGTGACCATCAGCGTGGGGATTTCAGCAGTGGATGAAGACCTTAGTATGGAGCAGATGGTTAAGAGAGTCGATGAGTCATTATATCATTCAAAGAAAAACGGACGGAATCAGATTTCAATTTTATAACCTTGTTACATTTTAATTAGCGATAGGTAACATACAGCCATAAAGGTGTTGCAATTCCAGCGATTCTTGTTGAGATTTTTATAGTGGCAATGCATTAGGAAGTTAATGGAAATGTCTAAGGATGAATTGATTTTGGCTTTATCTGGACATCAATATGAGTTCATATACTTGTATGAAAAATACGAGTATATGGGCTTATTTTAATGTACGGTATAACAAAAGCATTTTTCAAGTCATGACCTTACTTACTATTTCGTTCGTATAACACAAAATAGTGCCTTATTGCAAAAGTTTTGTATCTTTATTATAGTAAAAGTACAGAAGCGCTATCTGAATAATTGACGTCAATTAATTTGCGGGCACTAACTAAAATAATACCTATCTGGAGGGATACGTAATGGAAAAAATAAATGTTAACGATATAACAGAAATCATGAAACGGAAAACACTCTTTACAGAGGGCACAATGGATTCGGGAATTTTGTTCTATGAGCCGGGAGAAACAATGACTCCTCATAAACATTCAAATTTAGATGAAATTTTCTATGTTATCAGTGGAAAAGGAATCATAACCATAGATGGCAGGGATATTCCAATTAAAGAAAATGATGTGATGCTGTCTCCTCATGACGAGAGTCATGGATTTACAAATAATGGAGATGAAAAATTGGTAGTTTTACAGATAAAGAATACATTTGTAAAATAATTCTGATATAGAGAAAGGTATATTTATATGTATTATATTTCTATGGTAATCACAGTATTGGCAACTGTAATGTATAATATCAGCCAAAAATCAATTAATCAAACGATAAATCCTTTTATATCGATGTTAGTGACATATATTACAGCAATTCTTTTTTCGGTAATAGCATTTATTTTTTTACCGATCGATCGCAATATAGTAAGCTCACTAAAACAATTAAACTGGGCCAGCTATTTATTAGGCTTATCTGCGTTAGGATTAGAGATAGGATATTTGTATCTTTACAGAAGTGGCTGGAATATAGCTGTTGCTCCTCTCTTTGTAAGCATAATTTCAACAATTATGTTAATTATTATAGGAATTATTTTTTATAAAACAAAAATTTCTTCGGTGAATACCATAGGAGTATGTATCAGTATCATCGGGTTAATATTAATGAATAGGAAATAATGAACAGGTTGAATGAATCAAAAAAGCTGGTCAGACAGTTACGGTAAACTGCCTGACCAGCTTTCTTATATATTATTATTTATCAGCATCAATTTGTGCCATATGTTTTTTCCCCCATTGATTCATCTCTTCCAGAATGGGACCTAAGGATCTTCCAAGTTCCGTCAGGGAGTACTCTACCTTTGGAGGAACTTCTGGATATACTGTTCTACAAATGATTCCATCGGCTTCCAATTGCCGAAGCTGCTGTGTCAGCATCTTCTGACTGATTCCGTTAATTCCTTTACTCAACTCAATAAATCTTTGGGTGCCGGAATTAAATAGATTTCTTAAAATAAGAACCTTCCATTTATGCCCAATCAGATTGACTGTATGCTCAATAGGGCAGAATTTATCACAAGGCATAATTAATC
>SVDS01000090.1:0-8545 GCA_015057715.1 Paenibacillaceae bacterium | reverse complement strand
GACAGTCAACCCTCTATCTGATAGTATAAGGAAAATAAATATTGAAAATGCAAAGAAAAGGATTAGTATCTGTAAACTGGTTTCAGAAAGTTGCTGGTTGATGCGAAGCAATAGAAGGAATACAGAGAACTCACCTTTGAGCAGTCTTAGTCAAATTGGATTATCGTTTGTATCAATCAGAGAGTAGCTAAGATCGGAAAACCCACCGTTACATGGGGCGGATATAAGGCAGCATTGCCCGTATCCTGATAAGCGCATAACTGAATTGTTATGAATCGGAGTGGTACCGCGTAAGATCAAGTCTTTCGTCTCCCTGGCAGATTGCCGGAGATGTGAGGCTTTTTTTATTATCATTAAGGAGGAATAAATTATGTTTAGTCATCAGAAATATGAGAAAAAATTCTACTTACCCCCAGTGATCTCTTATGACTGGGTAAAAAAGGAATCAATTGAGAAAGCGCCAGTCTGGTGCAGTGTGGATTTAAGAGACGGAAATCAGGCATTACCCATTCCTATGACATTACAGCAAAAACTTGAAATGTATGAGATGTTATTAGACATTGGATTTAAAGAAATTGAGGTGGCATTTCCGGCCGCTTCGGAGACGGATTATCAGTTTTTAAGGACATTAATCGAAAATAAAATGATTCCGGAAGATGTTACGATTCAGGTAATTACTCAGGCAAGAGAGCACATTATTCGCAAAACGTTTGAAGCACTGGATGGCGTTCCAAAAGCAATTGTGCATTTGTATAATTCTACGTCAGAAGCCCAACGCAGGCAGGTATTCCATAAATCAAAAGAGGAGATTAAGAAGCTGGCTGTTGATGGAGCCAGATTATTTAAGAAACTGGCTGAAAAAACAATGGGAGATTTCTATTTTCAATACAGTCCTGAAAGTTTTCCGGGCACAGAGGTTGATTACGCCCTTGATATTTGCAACAGTGTCTTAGAAATATGGAAGCCTACGCCCAGCCATAAAGCAAATATCAACATTCCAACTACGGTTGAGAATGCCATGCCACATATCTACGCCAGTCAATTGGAATATATCAACAATAATCTGTTGGACAGAGATTCTGTTGTTTTATCCATTCATCCTCATAATGACAGAGGTTGTGGTGTTTGTGACGCGGAGTATGGAATATTAGCCGGTGCTCAGCGTGTGGAAGGGACCCTTTTTGGAAATGGGGAACGCACGGGAAATGTTGATCTTATCACCGTAGCCATGAATCTGTATTCACAGGGAGTAGATCCTGAATTGAATTTTAGTAATATGAATCAGATCTGTGATACATATAAGCGTTTAACAAAGATGTCCATTTCTGAAAGGCAGCCATACTCAGGATCCCTTGTTTTTACAGCATTTTCAGGCTCCCATCAGGATGCAATTTCAAAAGGAATGAAATATCGGGAACAGGAAAAAATGCAGAAGTGGGATGTGCCATATATTCCGGTAGACCCCTCTGACTTGGGAAGAAATTATGAAACCGATGTAATCCGTATCAACAGTCAGTCTGGAAAAGGGGGAATCGGTTATATACTGGAAAATGCTTATGGGATTCATATGCCATATCGGATGAATGAAGAATTCGGATATTTTGCAAAAAAAGTATCAGACAGAGATAATAAAGAGTTGTCAACGGAAGAAATATATCAATTATTCAGGCAGCAATACGTTGAGTATTTTCCTGCTTTTCAAATCCAATCCATGAAAGTTAATGTGGAAGAGGCGAATGAAGCTTTCCTTACTATATTGCAGGATGATAATATAATTCAAGTAAAAGGACACGGAGCAGGCAGCCTTGATGCAATCAGCAATGCATTAAAGAAACATTTTTCCGTAGAATATGACTTAGAAGTATACGAAGAACACTCAATGGGAGCAGATTCTTCGGCCTTAGCCTCCGCTTATATAGGAATTCAAAAAAACGGAAAACAATATTGGGGTGTTGGAATCAATAATGATATAATAAAAGCATCAGCGTTTGCACTGGCCATTGCAGTGAATCGATTATTGGGAGAACTCAGCGGATGGATGACAAAAAGTTAGCTAAGAGTGAAGTGATGCAGCATCTAAAAAAGTATAATGACAAGGAGATCTTTTATCAGCAATATGCTGCGCTTTACAATGACAAGAAAGCTTTAAAGCATTTTCTGGAACAGCACGATCGCGCCAGGCTAATAAAAGAAAGAATCTATATAGAGGAAATACTGCCAAAATCGTCTGAAACGTTTAACGGTGAGGAGTCTGTATGGGAAAGTCTGGAGACAGATATTCATATTGAAAAATACTGTCGTCTTATGCCTCATCTTTCAGCAATTCATGATTTTTTTGAAATTGTATATGTTGTAGATAATAATATGCAAATAGAAATAGGAGAGAATACCATAACCTTACAACCAGGCGATGTCTGCTTTATTTCGCCTGGGATTCTTCATACGCCTTATGTTATGGAGGAGACAATAGCCCTGCAGATGACTGTCCGCAAAAGCACATTTCGGAAAGAGTTTTTCCGATGTTTAGCGGGAAATAGTCTGACCTCAGACTTTTTTCTCAATGCGTTATATTCTCAAAATGGCGGAAATGTCTTATTGTTTCATATGGATTCCGATGAGGAGATCAAAAATGTGTTTCTTCAGATGTACCAGGAGAACTACAATCGATATGCAGGATTTCAAAATGTCATGAATAATCTTTTTGAAATTTTGTTGTGCTATTTATTAAGATGTGACCCGTCTGAAATTGAAATAAAACAAGACTGCTGTCAAAAAGCTGATTCCCGTATGACTCAGATACTGCAGTATATTGAAAACAATTGTGAGCGGATTACAATTGCTGATCTATCACAAAATTTTCATTTAACTAAAACATATCTGTCAAAATATATAACACATAAAACAGGAAAATCATTTAGCTCTATTTTACAAGAGATAAGATTAGAAAAGGCACGCAGCATGCTTTGCTCCAGTAATCTTCTGATTGAAGATATATCGGAAGCGGTTGGTTATCACAACGTAGAGCATTTTATCCGGCTTTTTAAGCAGAGATATCATAAGACGCCAAACCAGTTTCGAAAAAACCAATAAAGTGCATGAGCCGTATCAAGCAAAGACCATCACGTTGAACCCCATTTATTTATGTGATACAATTGCAAAATGTATCCAATCCCTTGATAGGGAGATGAGGGAGAAAAAGATGAAATTCAATAAATATAACTCACTAATCATAAAAGCATTTTTTTCAGTGCTTGTTTACGTCAATATAATCGCGGAAGGAAAAGACAAAATAATCTTCCTGATTCTTTTATACAGTTTAAGTATATGCAACGATTTTTATAGAAAAAAGGTTTTAAGAAATAACAATTCGGGGGTAACATGGGAAATAAGAGCGTTAGTGTCCATTTTATTCTCCATTGGCACAGCCTGCATTTTAAAATATATTGCAGGCACATATATTTATATCTATATCATCTTAATTGAACTGTTGTTTTATGATAGAAAGCAAATACCCGCTAATTTGCTGGGCTTATACGGAGTATGTTATCTGTTAACGGATTTAGGACGATTTTTAAGGGAAGGCAGCATAGAAGCTGCCTGGTCTTATGTGGGGTATGATATTGTATATTTTCTTGCAGGATTATTTATCTGTATCCTCATCCTTGAGCAAATTAAGCAGAAAGAAAAATTAGCGTTGTTAAATAATCAGTTAAATGAAAAAAATGAATTGTTGAAGCAACAGCAGCAATTGAACGAGGAATTGGCAAGAAGCAGGGAGCGGGAGGCGATTGCACAGGAATTGCATGATTCCATCGGGCACACGTTAGTTGCAGTAAAGATGTACGTTAAGGTGTTGGAAAAATACATCGCAATAGATCCTGAAAAAGAGAAGGAAATTCTTTCTTCCTTGAATGAAGTAATACAGGACAGTATTTCACAGCTGCGAAATACAGTATATCGGCTCAAAGAAAATAGTCAGTATTCAAATTTAAAGGTCTCACTGGAGCAGTTGATTCAAACCATAGTTCAAACCGAGTGTCAGTTGATTTATCTCGATTGTGGTGAAGGTATTGAAAAAATTGAGTTGGGCTTAAAAGAAGATATCTATAAATCAATTCGGGAAGGTATCACAAATTCCATGAAATATTCGGATGCCAAGCATATCTGGATTTCATTAACTATGACGGATGAGGGTTTGGAGTTTTCTGTGAAAGATGATGGGGTAGGGGTGGATACCATTCATAAATCTTATGGAATTCTTGGAATTGAGGAACGTATGAAGAAATGGAATGGTGTCTGTACATTGAATAGTACGGAAAACAACGGATTTTCTTTAAAAGTAAAGGTTAAATTCAATCAGGAGGAACGATTCGATGATTCGAATAATAATAGCAGATGATCAGCCCATTATTCGTCATGGACTACGGTATGTAATCGGCCTGGATTCAGAGCTTAAGCTGGTAGAAGAAGCAGTGGATGGAATTGATTTAATCGATAAAATGGAACAACAATCCTGTGATGTGATTCTTATGGATATTCGAATGCCCCGCATGGATGGAGTAGAAGCAACGCTGCAGGCAAAGAAGAAATATCCTGATATAAAAGTACTGATATTAACAACATTTGAAGATGAAGAATATATTTTTCATGCTTTGGAGAATGGTGCAGACGGATATCTGTTAAAAGATTCCGATCCCGATGATCTGATTCATGCAATTAAGACTATTGCAAAGGGAGGAATGCTGCTTCACCCAAGGGTTACGGAGACAGTAGTATCCGCGCTGCGGCTGAATAAAGGTGGGATCGGAGCAGATGACCGAGACGTAATTCTTATGGAAACGACAGAAAGTTCAGGTAAGAGACCAGAAGTGTTGCACGAACTTACAAGCCGTGAATTTGAAATCGCATGTATGGTCATGCAGGGGGATACAAACCGGGAAATTGCTTCCAAGGTGTTTGTGTCAGAGGGAACTGTAAAAAATCATGTGACTAAAATACTAGACAAGCTGGGTATGGAAAATCGGAAGCAATTGATTGTATACATGACCAAAGTCATGGAAAATTAATTGTTTTGTGACCTTCGATGTGACTTAAGGTAGATGAAAAGCAATGCAATTCCTGATAAGCTTATAATATAAAAATTAAACGAATCAGGAAAAGGAGATCATCTATGCAGCAGATAATCACTGTTATTATTTCAATTGCAGTATTTGCTTTTTTTGTCACGAATCACTTTAAAAAACAGGAAATTAATGGGAAGATCTTTATTCCTTATGTTATTTTTATGGTGGTTTCCATCGAGCGGTATTTTCATTGTGAATTCCTGCACTCAGCGGTAACCGGACTTTCTTTCAGGGTTTTTGTTGGACTCGCCATTGGTATCCTGCAAGGTCTGCTTGCAAAAATCACAATTGTAGACCATAAAGCCTTTACAGAAGGGACATTGCTTGGAATGGCGTTCTGGCTTGTTTTTATTCCAGTGAGGGTTTTGGTGTTACCATGGTTTGAAACAATTGCTCATGGAGGAATCAACTTAAATAATGCCGAATATATCGGTCTCACCGCTCTTTATATATTTACAGGCTTTTTCCTGCAAAAGCAATCACGTTGATTCTTAGAAAAAAAGAGGTACTTGCGAGAGAGGAGGCAGTATTATGACGATGTCGTATGGGATTGTGATTCTGTTGCTTTTAAAAATATCCAATATTTCGAAAGGTAAAACAAAACTAATTAAATTTCCAAATCTATGGATTATGCCTGTTTTATTTATGGGAATGATGTTAGAAGATTATGGAAAGCAGAATTTTGTTTACTCGTCTGAAATGATGCTGGCTTTGGCTGTCTTTGGGATTGCCGGTTTATGTGTTGGACTGATCAGAGGGAGATCATTGAAGTATGAAAGAGATACAGACGAAAAAATGTACTATAAAGAATCCTATTTAAGCCTTCTTATCTATATTTTAGTTATCTTTGCCAAATGGGGTTTGAAATTCTTAGGGGCTGTAAGCAGCGACATAATTGCAGTAGGCCTTATGAGCTTTGCCTGTGGATCATTGATTGGAAGATGCAGTTATATTTCTTATCAGTATCTTTTTTCTGAAAGTTTGTAAATATAATTGAATCAAGTTCATTGACTGATATTCATTCGAGTGCTATAATGCGATTATAGGAGGCGGAAAATGAGAATATCAAAAGAACCAGAAGTCCGTAAGCGTGAAATTGCAGATAACGCCATGAGATTATTTTGTGAAAAAGGTTATGAAGCAACTTCCATGAAAGATATTGCAAGAGCAGTCAATGTTGTTCCAGGTCTTTGCTATAACTATTTTAAATCAAAGTATGAATTATATGAGTATGCCTTAACTCTATATGCAGAAGAGTGTATCTCTCCCATAAATGAAATTCTTTTGAGAGAGGAAGAATCACCGGAGGTATATTATGAAAAAATAGTGAATGTTTTTATTCGAAATGAAGGTAAAGAAAAGTATCACGATTTTTTTCATAAAGATGGGAATCAATTATTTCACAAGCAGTTAGAAATAATAATGAATGATAAGCTTCAACCATATTTAGAAAATTTTATTGCCCGCCTTAATAATAAGGGGCAGTTAATGGTTGAAGATCCCAAAAGTGTATCAAGATTTATTGTATATGGGCAATCCCCCATCGTAAATGATGATTCTCTGTCACCAGAAGAAAAAGCAGATAAAGTAATGAAAATTATCAAGTTATTATTGAAATAAAAGATACCCCGGTGAAAATCCGGGGTAAAAAATTCCTGCTCAATGAATAATGGTCAATGAATAAAAATCAATAAAACCAGGGAGGAAAATTAAAATGGATTTAGGTTATGAAAGGGCGTCATTATTGTACAGACTCATAGATGATCTAGGTAATAACAGATTATTTAGTTTTATTTATAAAAGGCATATTAATCAGTTAGGTATTGAAGGAAATGAAACTATTTTGGATTTTGGGAGTGGTTCAGGAGCAGGATCCAAACATTTGGCAAAAAAACTTTATATTAAATGTAGAATCTTATGATATTATATATATTTTTTACGCATTACACGAAGTTCCCAAGAAATTAAGAAACGGAATCGTAATCGAATTTTTTAGGATTCTGAAAAATAATGGAAAGTTATTTATTAAAGAACCACAAAGAGAAAATGATGGAATGCCTATAAATGAAATACAAGAATTAATGATAAGTAATGGATTTTACAGAGAAAGTTGTAACGTGTCTAAAGGTACATATAGTGCGGTTTATATAAAATCTAATAAATGAATCCAGGAGGAATCAATGAAGAATGCGGTTTTAATAACAGGTGCAACCAGCGGACTTGGTCTGGCTTATGCAAAAGAGTATGGGAAAAAAGGATACAATCTTATTATTACGGGCAGAAGGGAAGATAAGATTAGGACAAATGCAGTATATATAGAGAATACTTATCACGTAAAAGTCAAAACAGTTATTGTAGATCTGGCATATGAAGAAGGGTTAAATATTCTTCTTAATGAGATCCGGGATGATGAGATTGAAGTATTAATTAACAATGCAGGATTTGGATTGAAGCCTGTATTTACAGAAGTATCAAAAGAAGACAGGGATGGTATTATGTTTTTACAAATGAATACGGTCGTTATTCTAACTCAGCATATATTAAAACAAATGATGGTCAGAAACAGGGGAACTATTATTAATATTTCTTCCGATGGAGCCTTTGCAGTAATGCCAAGAAACATCCTATATTCTTCAACTAAATTATTTATTCTTAATTTTACAGAAGGGCTTTATATGGAACTGATCGATACCGCTATTCATGTGCAGGTGGTATGCCCTGGCTTTATTGATTCAGATTTTCATGAAAGTGCTGGAATGAATGTAGTTAAGAAGAAAAAAGGATTTATGAAATTTATGGATCCGGAGGAGATTGTTAATCTGGCTATGAGAGATTTAAAGAAGGGGCGGGTAGTAAGTGTGCCTGGTTTGGATGCAAAAATAATTCGATTTATAGCTGTTTTCCTTCCAAGAAGAATGTTTTATAATATAATAATTAATTTTACTAGAAAAAGAAATGATAAACTGAACAGATAAGACGGCATAGTAAACATAGTATTAGTCTGCGAATAAAACAAATTATAGAATAAAACACTGTCAATTGTTTACAAATAATTTACATATTTTTACAAAAACATAACTTTCATTGACTTATAGTTACAAAAGAATATATACTTTAGCCAGATCCGGATCAGAATAAAAATATATAAGGAGGTCAGAATCTATGAAAAAAAAGTATTTAATAGTTGCAGCAATGTCTATGGCTATAACCATAGGAGGAGCGATGTCATCTTTTGCGGCTGGTTTCGAAAGCACTCCACAGGGGGTAAAATATAGGTGGGGATCTGGCGATTATTGTATAAATAACTGGGTCAACTTTAAAGGTCATTGGTACTTTTTTGGGAACGATGAGCTTATGCGTACTGGATGGATTCAAAGGGATGATTCCTGGTATTTCACAACTGACACTGGCGAGCTTCAGGG
>SVDS01000089.1 GCA_015057715.1 Paenibacillaceae bacterium | reverse complement strand
AACACATCAAGGGAGTCAGCACCCAGGTCATCCACGAATGTGGAGTTCATAGTAACTTCCTCCGGCTCAATATTTAATACCTCTGCAATAATTTTCTGTAATTTTTCAAATTCCATTTGTTTTCCTTCCTCTCTCCTATTCTTGATTTTCTTCTTTCATTTTAAGACTTTCTCTTATCTTATCATTAATTCCCTGTTCTTTGAAGGTTACGCATTGAAGTATGGAGTTTTTTATTTCTGCCGCTTTAGAGTTACCATGAGTCTTTACCACCAGACCATTCAGCCCTAACAGCGGAGCGCCGCCATACCGGGATGAATCAAATGATTTTAAAGTCTCTTTTAAAGCAGGTTTTACAAGCAGAGCACCGATTTTGCTCCTGAAACTACCCATCATACCACTCTTTACCTTGTTAATCAAGGTCGCGCCCACTCCCTCATACAACTTCAGGATTACATTGCCCACAAATGCCTCACATACTATGACATCTGCACCGCCATGCGGAATCTCTCTGGCCTCAATGCTTCCGGTAAAATGAATATCCTTACAATCCTTTAACAGCGGAAATGTCTCTTTCACTAGCGCATTTCCCTTTTCTTCCTCTGCGCCGATGTTGACAATGGCAACTGTTGGATTCTTAATGCCTACAACATGCTCCATATATAAGGAGCCCATTTGGGCAAACTGTACCAGATGAGAGGGTCTGGCATCCACATTAGCGCCGCAGTCTATCAGCAGGGAAACGCCTTTTTCTGTTGGAATAAGGGGTGCAAGCGGTGGTCTTTCTACACCCTTGATCCGTCCGACTATCACCTGTCCGCCAACCAGTATGGCGCCTGAGCTACCGGCCGATACAAATGCATCCGCCTCTTTTTGTTTTACCAGATTCATTCCCACAACGATGGAAGAATCTTTCTTCTTACGTATGGCGTTAACCGGAGGTTCTTCCGTCTCGATTACCTCTGTCGCATTCACAATCTGTATCTGATCCTTATTAAATGTGTATTTTGCAAGTTCATCAGATATCATCTGTTCCTGCCCTACTAAGAGAACCCGGATCTCTTTATTCGCGTTTACCGCCTCTACGGCACCTGCAACCGTCTGTACTGGTGCATAGTCACCGCCCATGGCATCCACAGCTACTTTTATCATCATGATTCCCCTTTCAAGTGTTTCCTAAGATAATCTATTACATAATATACTAAATATTATACTATAAATCAATAATAAATTTAGAAATTTAAAAGCAGAAAAAACAGACTTAGCTGACCAGCTTTTTCTCAACCTTTTTTATAACGTAAACATAAGATATTCCAGTGAACAATGCAGCACTCAGCCATGCTGCAGGGTCACAGGCACAGGCAAGCGGGAAGCTTACAAACCTTATTGCAAGCGTAGCCATAATCAATCTGGCTGCCAGTTCCACTACGCCCCCCAGCATGGGAAGTAATCCATATCCACATCCCTGCATGGTATTTCGGAAAATAAAAATAGTTCCCAGAGGAATGTAAAAAGAGGCACAAAGATAACTGTAGGTTTTTGCCCATGGAAGAATCTCCGCCAGATCTACATTACCGGAGAAGAACAGCCTTAGCGCAAAAGGAAGTCCCAGAATCACAATAACGGAGCATGCAATGGCATAGATTACTTCTGTTGTAAGTGCGAGGCGGACTCCACGTTTGATTCTTCCAATATCGCCTTTACCATAGTTTTGTCCCGAATAAGTAGCCATGGTTTGTCCCATTGCCATCATTCCCTGAATCACCATATTTTGAAATTTATTGGCCGCTGTATTGGATGCAACTGCTACGGAACCGAATAAATTAACTGCAGACTGCATAATCATCGTTCCAGAAGCGGTAATTCCAAACTGAAGAGCCATGGGAATCCCCACAGACAGCTGGATCTTTGTATCATATCCATGCAGCTTCCAGTGATGTCTTTCCGGTGTGAGAATAGGTACCTTTTTAGTAATATAAATAATACATAAAAAAGCGGATATTCCCTGAGATATATTGGTTGCCCATGCAGCGCCCGCAACTCCCATCTTAAAATTAATAACAAAAACCAAATCCAACACGATATTTAAGCAGGCGGATAACACCAAAAATATAAGCGGTATCCGGCTGTTACCCACAGAACGAAGAAAGGAAGAAAACAGGTTATAAAATACATTTGTAAAGATCCCTATGCAAATGATAGAGATATACGTATATGCATCTTCCATAATATTCTGGGGGGTATTCATGATTTTCAAAAGTGTTCTCATGAATGTCAGACTGATTAATGTCATAAATACAATAACAAACAATGACAGTAAAACTCCATTAGCCACCGATCGCTTCGTTCCTTTTTCATCCCCGGCCCCAAACCTCTGACTGGTAAGTACTGTAAATCCCGTACTCATTCCCTGTGAAAAACCAATTACCAGGAACATGATGGTACCTGTTGATCCCACAGCTGCCAATGCATCCGCTCCGACGAAACGACCTACAATAATAGTATCCACCATATTATAAAACTGCTGAAAAATATTTCCGATTAATAGCGGAAGTGTAAATTTTAAAATTATGGGAAGAGGATTCCCTCTCGTCATGTCGGTCTCCATAAGCCTTCACCCTTTGCTGTTTTATTATTCTGCCATACTTTACCATGCGGCACAGACGTATTTTACCATGTTCTCAACCACTTGTCACGATTCTTTTCAAATAGTTTTTTCTTTCGTTCCCATTTTAAAGCAAAAAATCTGCTGCCAGAAACCGGTTCATCAGGGAATCTGGCAGCAGACTGTATCAGTAAAATTTTTTTCTTTTGTAACCAATCCATTTACATTTTCAGAAGTAACCAGCTCATTATCAGAATGACATACTTCTCTACGTTCTATCCCTCCATAAAGTCGTAAGCGGATTTGACCGTGGAATCTAGATCTCAGCCGTCAACTTCACTGGCTTACATCCCATAAGCTGTATGCTTGTTTCATCTGGTTGGCTAAAGCCTGCATATAATTCGACGTGGTTTCCGTCTTTAATATACTCCCCATTTTCATTTACAACCATAAAAGCCCGCTGATCCAACTTTATTTTTACACTCTTTTTCTCCCCACAATTCAGTGCCACCCTTTTAAATCCGCAAAGTCTGGGATGCAGGGGCGCAAATTCTGAATCCATAACTTTTACATAAACCTGAATAACCTCTTCAACCGCTCTGTCTCCGATATTCTCAACGACAGCCTCAACCTCCATTTCTTCCATGCTTAAATAAGCCTCAGTTACTTTGGCCCGACCATAAGTCAATCCATACCCAAAAGGATACTGTGGCTTACTTTCCAAATAACGGTAGGTCCTGTTCTTCATGGAATAATCCGTAAATTCTGGCAGATCGGATTCCGGATCATAGAACGTCACGCATAGTTTACCCGATGGAGAATAAAGGCCGAATAAAAGTTCTGCAAACGCCTTTCCTCCTCTTGCACCCGGATACCATGCCTGTATAATAGCGTCATAATTCTCTTTTGCAATGCTTAAATCAATATCACTGCCTGCCATCATACACAGCACAACCGGAGTACCGGTATCAGACAATGCTTCCATTAATTTTCTCTGAGACTCAGGAAGCAGCAATGATTCCTTATCTCCAGAAGCATACTGATTGCCCTGATCGCCTTCTTCTCCTTCCAGGAGTTCATTAAGTCCCAGACAGAGAACAACCACATCGCTATGCTCAGCTACAATCACAGCCTCTGAGATACGGTCATGATCAAATGCCAGTGCTTCCGTCTTGGGATTGCTGATATTGCAGCCATCTGAATAGAGAACCCTGATTTCATCTTTCGCAAACGCTTTTATTCCTTCCAGAATTGTAATGTATTCTGAGGAAGTACCATGATAATTACCAATAAGAGAAGCCCTGCTGTTTGCATTCGGCCCAATTACACCGATTGTTTTTACCGCTTCTTTATCCAGCGGCAGAATCCCGTTATTCTTTAACAGAACCATACTTTCCCTGGCAGCCCGTTCTGAAAGCTCCAGATGCTTCTTACACTCCACCTTCTCATAAGGAATGGAATCAAATTCATTGTCATCAAACAATCCCAGCAAGTATCTGGTTGTAAACAGACGTGTACAGGATTCTGTAATTGTCTCCTCACTTACCAGACCATGTTCGTAGGCATTTAATATATGAAGATAAGTATTACCGCAGTTTAAATCACAGCCCGCATTGATTGCCATGGCTGCAGATGTTTTTGCATCAGGACTGATTAAATGGCGTTCATGAAAATCACGGATTGCCCAGCAGTCAGAAACGTAATGTCCCTCAAATCCCCATTCCCCTCTTAAAATATCCTTCATCAGGGTTTTGCTGGCACAACACGGTTCTCCATTGGTCCGGTTATAAGCTCCCATAACCGCTTCCGATTTTCCTTCTTTTACTGCAGCTTCAAATGCAGGCAGATAGGTCTCTCTTAAATCCTTGGGGGAAACTTCTGCATTAAATTCATGACGCAGAGCTTCCGGTCCTGAATGAACAGCAAAATGTTTCACACAGGCAGCTGCCTTCATGGTCTCTTTCTCACCCTGAAGTCCTTTTATATAGGAAACACCCAGCCTGCTGCTTAAATAAGGGTCTTCCCCGTAGGTCTCCTGTCCTCTGCCCCATCTGGGGTCCCGGAATATATTTACGTTTGGAGACCAGAATGTCAGTCCTTTATAGATATCCCTGTCATCCTGCTTTGTAAATGCATTGTATTTGGCTCTTCCTTCTTCTGCTATGACCTCCGCAATTTCATGCACCAGTTCTTCATCAAAAGCAGCAGCTAAACCAATGGCCTGAGGAAAACTGGTTGCTGTCCCGGCTCTTGCTACACCATGAAGCGCTTCATTCCACCAATTATAAGCTGGTATATTAAGTCTGCGTATAGGCGGTGCATCATATCGCAACTGGCTTGCCTTCTCTTCTAATGTCATGTTTGCTACTAACTGTTCCGCTCTTTTTCGCGCTTCTTTCCGATTCACTTGTCTTTCCTCCTGAAAAATGATGTCTTATCCCTTTACTGCTCCTGTTGTAAGTCCGTCTACAATCTGGTTACTGAAAATGCTATAAACTATAATTGTGGGTGCAATTGCTATGATAATTGCCGCAAACATCTGTACATAGTTTGTAGCATAGGGACCTACGAAATAAGTCAGAGTAACGGGAAGTGTTTTTTTAGCTACGTCAGATATAAATACCATTGCCAGCAGCAGTTCATTCCAGTTGCCGACAAATGTCATAATACCTGCCACGAACATCCCCACTCTGGAGAGAGGTAATGCGATTCTGATAAAACAGCCATAGATGGAACAGCCGTCAATACACGCTGCTTCAAATATCTCACCCGGCATACTTTTAAAGAATCCTGTCATTAAAAATATAGTCATTGGAAGAGAAAACGTAATATATGGGATAATCAGTCCAATGAGCTGATTGGTCAGATGCCAGTTGGAAAAGCGGACGAAAAGCGGGATCAGAACACAATGTACCGGTATCATCATTCCAATGAGAAAATACTGCATCATATACTTAAGAAAGCCCAGTCTCATTCTGGCGATGGCAAATGCCGCCATAGCTCCGATCAGTAAACTGATTACCAATGCGGTAGTACACACAATTACAGAGTTTAAAGTTGCCACTCCTAACTGCCCGTTGACCCATGCAAATATGTAGTTGCCCAGCTGCAGAACACTGGGAGGTGAAAATGGTGAAGACAGTACTTCCCTGTTGGATTTTAACGAAACGCTCAGCATCCAGACCAGCGGAAGTAAATAAACAAGAGCAAGGGCAATCAGCAATGCATATAAAAGCACACCGGTTACAGTGATCTTTTTCTTTTTTTTCTGTTTATCTTCTATTCTCATTATTTTCCTCCCTCTAAGACTCGTATGTTTCAACTTTTATGCATTTACTAATGAGAAACGTGGTAAAAAGGCATAAAATGAGCAGAATCATGGAAATCGCACTGGCATAACCGTATTTATAATATTTGAATCCCTGAGTATATAAATGGGTTGCCAGCACATCCGTACGATGGTTTGGTCCTCCCTGAGTCATATTATAAATCAGATCAAAAAATTTAAGAGAACCAATGCAGTTCAAAGAAAGAGTCGTAATCAGCATAGGCTTGATTAGCGGCAAGGTTATAAAACGGAATGACTGTCCTCTGGAAGCCCCGTCAATGTAGGAAGCTTCATAGATATCTCTGGATATCCCACTGATCTGAGCCATATAAAGCATCATATTCTGGCCCACATACTGCCACAAAGCAACACAACCGATCACCCACATGGGAAGAGGGATGAATCCTTTGGTGTTAAAAAGCCAGTTAGGCCCCTGGATACCAAATGTGCTTAAAAGATTATTGATACCTATTTTAGGATTAAAAAGAAACGCCCATAAAAGACCAAGCGCAGCTGATGAAAGTACACAGGGAAGGTAGTAAATATTTTTAAATAAGTTCCTGCCTGCCTTAATATTGGTCAGTAGAACCGCCAGGAATAAACCGACGATCTGCTGGGTCACACCAGAGAAAAGCATAAAAAATATGGAGTTTTTCAAAGCGATTTTCATGGTCTCATCACTGGTGAATAAATCGATATAATTTTTCAATCCGACAAAATCCGGTTTCGTCAGTCCCGTATAATTACACAGGGAATAGTAGATAACCTGGATAATCGGAACAAATAAAATCAGAGTAAATAAAAGGAATGCCGGCGCAATAAAAATAAAAGCCGCTTTTCTATCCTCCAATAGCCTGTTCATATGGCTGCCTCTCTTTCTATAATGAGGGTATGCAAAGGCGATTATGCTTCGCATACCCTCATCATTCTGTCAATTATTTTTTCCAGACGTTTTTATTATAGAAATCCTGTACTTTCTGAAGTGCCTGCTGTGGTTCTGCATTACCGAGGAATACATCTACCATGGCTGCATCAAAGGTATCTCCTGCTTCTACGCTTGCCAGTGATTCATTATAAAATCCTAATGTACCGGTTACGTTCTTTAAGATATCGTTGATATAAGCAAACTGCTTTGGAGCTTTGTCATAGTCGATTGACACTTTGGTAACCGGAATCTTACCAGCTACTTCAGCCGTATATTTCTGAGCAGTGTCATCGGTGAACATCTTCATAAGTGCAAGGGCTGCTTCTTTATGCTTTGTGGTTGAACTCATAACAAGATTGTCTGTTTTTACGATCATACGGTTTGGATCTGATCCACCCTCAATAGCCGGGAACTGGAATACGCCGCATTTGTCTTCGAATTCCGGATTGTTTCCGTTGATCTGAGCAATTGCCCATGATCCCTGTACCAGCATGGCTGCGTCTCCATTGTAGAAGTTAGCAGTTGCCTGATCATTGGAATCTCCAGCTGCAGTGTCCTGGAAATACTGTGAAAGTTCTTTTAATTTCGTTGCTGCATCAACAAATGTCTTACTGGTCCATTCAATCTTGCCTGCATTTACATCAACCAGATTCTCTGGTCCGCCTTCACGGTCACAGAGATAACCAGCTATCATGGAAAGGCACCATGCAGTACCTGCAGAACAGGAAATTGGTGTATAACCAGCTTCTTTGATTTTTTTACATGCCGCAAGCAGCTCATCATAGGTCTTCGGAACCTCAACTCCTGCTTTTTTAAAGATGTCTGTATTATAAAATACACAGGCGGCAGCAAAGTTAGTAGGAATTGCCATGATCTTTCCGTCATATGTAATACGCTCAAAGATACCATCTGTAAAATTACCATACCACTGTGATTCCTGGTTTTTCAAAATATCGGTCAAATCTGCTGCTGCACCAGATTCCACATACTGAGTTAAATTAGGCCCTGGATTGCAGATAAACACATCAGGTGTATTGCCTGAAGTAACCAACGCATTTAATTTTGTCGGGTATTCCTCCAGATTGGTAGTCACAACATTACAGTAGTATTTCCCCTTATACTGTTCATTAAACCGGTCTATAACCTGCTTATACCCCTTGCTGACTAAATCTTCTGTAGCATTTAAATCGTCCCAGAACATCCATGTAATCTGCTCTTCTTTACCCGTTGCAGTAACAGATCCAGAAGTAGTCTCTGTGGTGGCGCCTGATGATCCTGCACCTCCGCCAGTATCTGTAGATACTGAACATCCAGAAAGTGACCCCAATACAAGTGCAGCTGCCAAAAAACCCGAAACAAATCTCTTTACCATACCTTTCCTCCTTAACAATCTTCACATTATTTGAAGCAATTATGATATGTATTAACTTTATCAGAATTTTGTCCGTTTTTCTTTATAATTATTGCCTGTCTATTATCAAATGTTGCTATTTGTAAATTTTATACATACTTTGCTTTTGAACGTAATATACATAATACACTTTTTAAACCAGGCTTTTTTGTATTATTTAACTACTACAAAATTAAAATATGCCTATTTTACTATTTTATATTGATATTTATTGGAGTATATTTTATAATTTTTACAAATAGCAAAAGCAATTATTCATTATCATTAATATTATGGGGAGGTTTTACTTTGATTGAAAATCTGAAAGGTACTCATGAGACTGTAAATTATAAAGAATATACCAATATCCGCCTATATGACAACACCCAGGCGGAAGATTATCCTTCCCACTGGCATACTCCCCTTGAAATCATTATGCCTCTTACCGGCAAATACGCCATCGTTTTAAGCACCCACACCATTGAATTAAAACCGGGTGATATTATTTTGATCTGTCCGGGAGTCATTCACGCCTTGAAAGCGCCAAAATCAGGACGGCGGATTATATTTCAGGCTGAACTTCCCATGTTTCATGAAATCAAAGAGCTGGAATCCATACTTACGCTTTTAAATCCTACGTTCCTTGTTACGCCGGAACTTTATCCCTCAATACACGACCAGCTCCATCAGTACATGCTGGAAATTTTTGAAGAATACAGGAAAGACATGCCTCTCACAGAAACAAAGATTTACTCAAGGCTTCTGGAAATGTTTGCTCTGATTGGGCGAAACCATACCCAGCAGGTCAGTTCTCTGGATATTGGCAACATTCAGCAAAAAAAATATGCAGAGAAATTCATTTACATCTGCAATTATATCAGCAGTCACTGCACAGAGGAATTAACCTTAGAGGAAGTTGCATCTCTCCTTGGCTTCAGCAAATATCATTTTTCCAGGCTGTTTAAACAATTTGCAAATATTTCATTTTATAAATATGTCAATAAAAAGCGGATTGCTGTTGCCGAAACGCTGCTAATTAATCCTCAGCTTTCTGTCACTGAAGTGGCACTGCGCTCCGGCTTTTCCAGCCCCTCCGCTTTTATACGTATGTTCAAAATCATTAAATCCTGTACACCTACAGAATTTCGCCAGATGTATATACAGGATTAATCTAAAAACTGGACATGAAGCGGTCCAAAAACTGCGAAATGGTCAGAAGCCTCATGTACGGAAGAAGCATAAACCCCTACAGTACAGCCGGTGAATCCACCGGCTTTCTGCGAGCAGAGATCTCCTATATGGAAGGGCTGCCCTGTGGTCTGATTATCAATCTCAACCGACAGTACCTGGTCATGCCCCAGCAGCTTAATTTCATGAATCATACCGGTGACTTCTGTTCTGCTTTTCTCCTCCCAATCTTCCCCTTTTCGAATGATCGTTACTACTTCCAGCTGTCCTTCTTTTTCACAAATGACAACTTTTACATAATGGGTCTCATTGTAAAAATAGACAAGCCCTGCTTCCTCCGCCCCTTCAGGCCCGGACTCGATAGTTACCCGGATATGGAAAGTTCTGGATAAAAGCCGGATCCCAACATAGGCAGGAACGGACAAATCTTCTATGGTTTCAGGAAGGTAAGGGAGTTGCAGACTGCCATCACCGGTGATTTTCAGAGGCAGTCGGGATGGATGATCTCTTAGACCAACAAATCGCATGTCAAGCGGATCTGTCCACACAATATGGGGGTCAGACGGTAAAACCTCCTGCTCTTTATCCGAAGAGGATATCTCCAGGCACTCAGGCACCCTTCCCAAACCGGGACTCACCACCGGCCAGCCATCTTCCCATATTACATCTGCGAGAAATGTCTCTCTGCCTAATTCAGCACAACCATTTAAAGGTCTTGTACCAAGCATCACCATAAACCATTCTTTATCCGGAGTCTCAATCAGATCTCCATGCCCGATACACTGCACCGGGTAATTATGTCCCAAGTGACGGTGGGTTAAAATCGGATTATTAGGGCATGCCTCATAAGGGCCATAAATAATTTGGCTTCGAGCAACCGTTACACTGTGATTAAACTCCGTTCCTCCCTCTGCAAGAAGAAGATAATACATGCCGCCAATTCGGTACAGATGAGGTCCTTCCGCCCATATCGTATGTTTCATGCTTCCATCAAACAATACAACTGGTTGTTTCACCAGCTTTTTCTCCTTTAAGTCAAGCTCCTGAATCCATATCTCACAATCACCGTAATAAGCCGGATGTTCCTTTGTACGCTGACCGATATAATAGCAGGTGTCTTCTTCGAAATACAGACTGGGATCAATTCCTGGCGCATTCTCCAGAAAAACCGGGTCTGACCATGGGCCTTTTGGATCTGTGGCAGTAACATAGAAATTTCCGCCTGCGGATACATTGGTGGCAATTACATAAAACAATCCTTTGTGGTACCTGATTGTGGGCGCATAAATCCCTTGGGAAACTCTGGCTCCGGAAAGCCGAAGCTGCTCCTTCCGTTCCAGAACGTGTCCGATTAAAGTCCAGTTCTTTAAATCGCGGCTTTTGAATACAGGAATACCAGGTGCATATGCAAAGGTAGAATGAACCATATAATATTCATTAGAAACCCTGCATATGGATGGATCAGGATAAAAGCCTTTTTGTATTGGATTGATTATTTTAACCATGGCAGCCTCCTAAATAACCACAGCAGTAAATGGTTTTACAGGAAGATCTGCTTCGTTAAACAGATTAACTTCACAGTATCCTTCTTTTGCAAACCTGATTTCAACCGGCTCCTCTGTCAGCGTTTCAAAATTCAGCAACAAATCCTGGTCCAGTTTAAAATCCTTTACTACGATTAAAATACCGCCCTGTTCTACATACAGGCTATTAATAACGTTCCCGTTTACGTGCAGTTTTGATCCAGTATGGGAAAAATGCAGACGGATCTGGTTTCCTTCCCGCTCTCCTCCTGTAAATTCCGGAGATTCACATAAGATGTCTTCCCCGTAGATTAACCCTCTTGCAAGAAGTGCCAGACGTTCCCCTACTTCCTTCTTTCTTTTGGGATGGATATCCTCATACATTCCCAGATCCATAATAGAGATCATACCTGTTCCTGGCACGTTTTTTAATACCCGTTCCTGGCTTTCCCTTACCACCGGATAATCAACTCCTCCGATGCCAAGCCATTTACCAAACGGTGCCAGCTGAACATAGAGAAACGGCAGTTCATCCTGCCACAAGTCTCTCCAGCAGCGGATTAGGGAAGCAAAGGTTTTATCATATATCTCCCCATGTCCTGCATCTGATTCCCCCTGATACCATAAAACTCCCTTCACAGAAAACGGTGCAAGTTCTCTAAGCATCATTTCATACAATCCGGAAGGCCGGTAGTGATGATAAGGCCCCAATGGAAGAACCGGTGCATCCGCAGTTTCAGCCATCCACCGCTCCTGATCCTGCTGGTTCATGCCATACATCATAGCTCTCCAGGCAACCTGATGAAGGTAGGAATCCTCATACTCCCAGGCCTCAAGGCTCAGCCGTCTCATTTCTTCCTCGTCAACAGCACCCGCAGCCTCTTCATATTCTTTTTTAAATACAGACAGAGGCGGATCATTTAAATACGATGATCCCATCCATGCACAGGCTGGAGTTCCGCCCCAGTTACAGCCGATAATTCCAACCGGAACACCAATCACCGGCTGAATGGATCTGGCAAAGGTATAGCCTGGAGCAGAAAAGCTCTCCCACTGATATTCATGTTCCTTAAACCAGCTTCCGCATTCAGGAAGATCCCTGTTTTGACCGGGATAAGCAATCCTTTTGCAGTTAAACATGCGGATCATATCGTTTCGCTCCCACTGCTTTATCTCATTCCAATGGGCATCGTATCTCAGATAATATTCCATGTTCGACTGACCCGCTGCTATGTAAATATCACCAATACAAATGTCATCCAAAACCACAGCCGGTTCCTTTTTTCCGTCAGCAAAAATCTCTAATTTTTGCCCACATGCCGCTTCCTTTGCCGCTAATTCGCAATAAAACTTCCCTTCTTTTATATCTGCAAAAATGCTGTCACCGCAGAAGGTGATTCTCAGCTTGTCCGTCCCTTCAGCTTCTCCCCAAATTTTAATCGTCTTATTCCGCTGAATGATCATTCCATTTTGAAAAATTTCCGGTAATTTTATCTGTGCCATATTGTACCCCCATAAGCTGGTCATTTTTCTTTCAGTATAGCATAGATCACAATGATAAAAAACAAAATACTTGCGTCCTTATTATCAATATTAGCTGTATCTTAGCTGTATCGCACACCTTTTTCATACAACAAGAAAAGGCAAGGACCTGAATAATCAGATTCCCTGCCTTTTTATGTTTTGAGCTATTTCCATACTGAAATTATTCAGCAACAGAAATGATTTCTTTCTTGTTATAAGAACCGCAAGCTTTGCATACTCTGTGTGGCATCATAAGCTCACCGCACTTGCTGCATTTCACTAAGTTCGGAGCGCTCATCTTCCAGTTTGCTCTACGTTTGTCTCTTCTAGCTTTAGAAGATTTATTCTTTGGACAGATAGACATGGTTACACCTCCTTAAACTGTTTAAAAATATCCTGGATGACTGCCATTCTCGGGTCAAGCGACCTAATATCGCAGTCACAAGTCTCATGATTGAGATTTGTTCCACATCTATTACAAATTCCCTTACAGTCTTCACTGCAGAGAACCTTCATAGGCAGATTCAGTATGAGTTCATCACAAACCAACTGGTCTACATCCAGACAATAACCAATTACATATGGCTGCTCTTCGAGATCCTCTTCACTCTCATCTCTGGTTTCACTTAAATCAACCATTCGAATGACATCAAAACTCAACTCATTAGGGACAGGCTCCAGACAACGATCACAGGGAATCAGCAAAGTGAGTTCCACTTTTCCTTCCAGCTCCAGTTTCTTTCCACCCAGATTCATGATCCGCAGTACTACCGGTTTGGCATCTGCTATTTCATAATCTCCGTAGGGTCCATGATAAGTCTTCATCTCTATATCAAGTGTATAGGTTTTCTCTTTCCCTTCCAGGGTAAACAACTCTGTTAAATTAATAAGCATATTATAGTCTCCTAATACGCACCTATGTAATTATACATAGGGGCGCACTATTTGTCAACAAAATATTTCCATATTTCACATTATAAAAACTATAATGTGCTAATATTTAAGGAATTATACCAAAGCTTTTGTCTCTCTTGCAATTGCAAGCTCTTCATTTGTAGGAATTACACATACTTTTACCTTGGAATCAGGTGTGGAAATGATCATGCGTTCGCCTCTGTGGCTGTTAGCTTCTGCATCGATTTCTACGCCAAGATAGGATAAATAAGAACAGATTCCTGCACGGATCGGCTTATCATTCTCACCTACACCTGCTGTAAATACGATGGCATCTACTCCGTTCATAGCTGCAGTATAAGCGCCGATGTATTTTGCAACACGATAAATATATGCATTAATTGCTGTATCAGCCAGATGATTTCCCTCTGCCTGTGCTTTCTGAACATCACGGAAATCGCTGGAAACTCCGCCGGACATACCAAGAATACCGGATTTTTTATTTAAGATATCCAGTACTTCGTTGACTGTCTTTCCTTCTTTGTTGCAGATAAACTGAATCACAGCCGGATCAATATCACCACTTCTGGTTCCCATAATAAGACCCTCAAGAGGTGTAAGACCCATACTTGTATCCACGCACTTGCCTCCAATGGAAGCAGAGATGCTTGCACCGTTTCCTAAATGGCAGACAATTACCTTGCCATTGTTGGAATCAAGTTCGCAAAAGCCCAGTGCTTCTTTGGAAACGAAGCTGTGGCTTGTTCCATGGAAGCCGTAACGGCGAATGCTGTATTTTTCATAATATTCCATAGGGATTGCGTAAAGAGAAGCTTTCTCCGGCATACCCATACCAAATGCAGTATCAAAAACAGCTACGTTTGGTGTTCCTGGCATAGCTGCTTCACATGCCTCAATACCCATTAAGTTTGCAGGGTTATGCAGAGGTCCTAAATCGAAACAGTCACGAATCACTTTTTTAACATCTTCATTTACAACGATGGAATCACTGTAAATAGTACCGGCATGGAGAACACGGTGTCCTACTGCAGAAATTTCACTGGTATCTTTGATTACTCCATGCTCAGGATTAACCAGGGCATCCATAACCAGCTTGATTGCTACAGTGTGGTTAGGCATCTCTTCTTCTAATTCGAATTTGCCTTTTCCTTCTGCTTTGTGAGTCAGTTTGGATCCGTTAATACCAATTCTTTCGCATAAACCTATTGCTAAAACTCCCTCATTTTCCATATCAATCAGCTGATATTTTAAGGAAGAGCTTCCGCAGTTGATTACTAAAATTTTCATAAAACTAAATTCTCCTTCAATTATTTTACAATTTCGCCGTACTGTTCTCTGCCGCAGCCTGCTGCGTTAGATTCATCCGTATCAATGTGCATTGCCAGAGCATAGGACTCGCTTACACGTACAACTACATCTCCGAAAACAAGACTTCTGCCATTTGTATCAATTTTCACAGAAACGATCTCGCCGTTTTCAACTCCCAGTTTTTGTGCATCTGCAGGCGTTGCATGAATATGACGCTTTGCTGCAATTACACCCTCTGTGATATCAATCTCACCTGCCGGTCCGACAATCTTACATGGTCCGCTGCCTGCTATATCTCCGGATTCTCTTACTGGTGCGGCGATTCCTGCAGAACGGGCATCTGTCAGAGAAAGTTCCACCTGAGTAGATTTTCTGACTGGTCCCAGAATGGAAACTCCTTTGAACTCACCTTTTGATCCCACAACAGTAACTCTCTCCTCGCAAGCAAACTGACCTGGCTGGGATAATTCTTTCTTCTTGGTTAATTCATATCCCTGTCCAAATAAAATCTCAAGATGTTCCTGAGATAAATGTACATGACGAGCTGATGTTTCAACGATAAAATTCATACTTATCTATTCTCCTGTTCTAATTGATCAATGCTTCTTCTTGATTCTCACTCTATTCTATGAGCATTCCTGAAAATTTTCAAGTGTTGTGGCAAAATAATTTGCATTTTTTGCGAAACAATAGCATAATATAGGTTGAAATAAAGAAAAAGGACGTTTTTTATGATAAAAGAGAAAAATTTGCATGCTGTAGGTATTATCGCTGAATACAATCCCTTTCACAACGGCCACGCCTATCATATCAGAAAAGCGAAAGAACTGTCAAATGCAGAATATGCTGTAGTAGTCATGAGTGGAGATTTTGTACAGCGGGGAGCTCCTGCTATCTATGATAAGTATACAAGGACTGCCATGGCACTTTCCTGTGGAGCCGATCTGGTTTTGGAAATTCCATCTGTTTTTGCTTCCGGAAGCGCGGAAGACTTTGCATCCTCCTCTGTGGCATTGCTGAACGGTCTGGGGGCAGTTGATACTGTGTGTTTTGGCAGTGAAAGCGGGGATATGGAAAAACTTTCCGCTATTGCTACTATTCTCGCCAATGAACCTGCTGTTTATTCAGATGAGTTGCGTAAAGAGCTGAAAAAGGGGGCTACTTTTCCAGAAGCGAGAAACACCGCTCTTGTCACCAGCAAAGCTGTAGGGAAAGAAGATGCCTCGATTCTTGCCTCTCCCAATAACATTTTGGGAATTGAATATTTAAAAGCCATTTACAGACAAAACGCTTCTTTAACGCCTTTGACCATTGCAAGAAATGGAAGCGGTTATCACGATCCTCAGCTTATGCCTGACCGTTTTTGCTCCGCAACCGGACTTAGAAAGGCATTGAGGGAATCAGGAGAACATTACAATGAGGCGGGGAATGCAGTCTTTGATTATGTACCAGATCCGGTGAAATTAAAAATACAGGAAAGCAAACCGCTTTACTGCGACGATTTCAGTCTCCTTTTAAATTCTGCTCTGTTAAGGTTGTCCATGGAAGGAATTCCATTTAATTATTTTTCCGATGTGTCAGAAGAACTGGCTGCAAGAATTACAAAGCAGCTTCCTGATTATCATTCATTTGAAGAAAAGATCAACCAGTTAAAGACCAGACAATACACCTATACACGTGTGAGCCGTGCTTTGCTCCATATTATGCTGGGGACAACCAGCCAGCTGACGGAAGATGGCAGGCGGGCAGGCTATGCTCCCTATGCCAGAATTCTGGGTTTCAAAAAAGAATCCGTATCCCTGATGGGAGAAATAAAAAAGAGAGGGAGCATCCCTCTCATTGCCAAAACTGCCGGTGCAGAAGCCAATTTAACGGGAGCAGCTGCCGCTATGCTCCGGCATGACTTCTATTCTTCTCACATTTACCAGACTGTATTACAGGCGAAATATGATATAAAAATTAAAAATGAATTTACACAATCCGTCGTCATATTATGACGGCGGATTGATAAATTCTCTGATCCTGTCTTTATATAGAAGAAACCGGGATTTGGGAACTACAATCCCCTGCTTCCACAGATCAAGAAGCTCATCAAAAGTCACAAGCTTTGCATCCACAACTTCCTCTGCCTGTAACTTAAGATCGTCTTTGGTGATATTCTGCCTGTTGATATAAGTATCCACAAACCGTTCCCTCTGTCTGATGCTGTGAATCAGCGTTAAATCCTCTTTCTTAGCATGGATTCCTGCTTCTTCCCAAAGCTCTCTTATAGCCCCTTCCACGGTGGTCTCGCCGGCAAGAACCGAGCCGCCGGTACACTCCCACATTAAACCGTAAGGCTTATCCGGATGCCGTCTGGTCAGCAGAATCTGATTCCTGTGATTTACGGTCCAGATATCAGCGATCAGATGATATTCCCCTTTTCCCAGCGGAACTCCCCGGACATGAGTCCTTCCTGTTGCCGCTCTGTTTTCATCGTAGATATCCCAAAGCTCCATAAGCCGCTCCCCTGTCTGACGTGTCAACAGTTAATTAGAAGTTTGCTCCATTCCAGCCCCAGTGTTCTGCTTCTTCGTATTTAATATAGATCTTATCCTGGGCAATTCCAAGTACTTCTTTAAAAATTCTGGAAATCTCAGCAGTTAAATGATCCAAATCCCGGTCAGAAGCATGCCCAAAAATCTTAACTTCTACAAAAGCAAGCTTCGTATTGTTCTTTCCTTTAAAATAAAGAGAATAGTTATCTTCAAAACCAACCATCAGCCAGCTTTCTGACTTTCCCTGAATCAGACTGATTGCCTGGCCAAGTTTATCCTTTATCAGTTCTTTCTCTTCTTCGGATAAGGCAACATTTACTTTTGAATTAATAAAAGGCATGGGTTTTCCTCCTTTAATTATTGCTTATATCATAACATATATGACAGCAAATTTCACTCATAATTTTATATTAGTTTATTCTTTGTAAAACAAATCATAAAGAGTCAGATTTCCATGAAGAAATTCCATAATTTCATCAATTTGGCTTCGGTTATTTTTCTTTTCTCCCTGCTTAACAGCACGGATTAATATGTTCTTTGGTGTATGCTCCATATCGATAAATTCCAGAATCTGTGTTCTGTATCCCTGGTTCTCCAGTATCTCTGCCCTAAGGGCATCTGTATACAGAGCTGCCATTCGTTCTTTTATAAGACCATACTGGAAAACAGGTGCCATCAGACTGTTCTCTAAGTGTTTGTTGAGTTCATGCTGACAGCACGGTACGGATAAAATGACAGATGCCCCCCACGAAACCGCTTTTGCCATAGCAAAATCAGTGGCTGTATCACAGGCATGAAGTGTAACCACCATATCTACCTGACTGACGCCCTCGTATGATGCAATATCACCATGATAAAATCTGAGTTTTTCGTACCCATAGCTCTCACTTAACCGGTTGCAGTTGTCAATTACCGTCTGCTTTAAATCAAGGCCGATAATGCGGATGGAGTATCCCTTCTGCACATGAAGATAGTAATACATGGCAAATGTTAAGTAGGATTTTCCACAGCCGAAATCAATAATTACATTTTCCCTGTCTTTGTGAAGTTTTGGAAGTATATCTTCAATAAATTCAAGGAACCGGTTAATCTGGCGGAATTTGTCATATCTCGATTTTATAATGGTTCCATTTTCCGACATGACTCCCAAATCAACTAAAAATGGTATGGGAGTTCCTTCTTTTAATATATATTTTTTTTGTCTGTTGTGATCCGTTACTACAGGAAGTGCTGTGATCTTTTGGGGAATACGTTTCATCTTAATACCAGGAACTCCTTTTTTACTGATCAGAACCCTGACCTGGCCTTTTGCTGATTCCAGTTCCAGCTGCCGAAACGTTCCAGCCAGTAAATCTGCAGCATAGTCTGCACATTCCTCTTTTGTCAGGTTTTTATGAAATGCCTGGTTTCCAACCAACTCCTCGGCCTGAAACAGCAATAAATCTTTTTGCTTAAGAGGACGGATTTTCACTTTGGACATTCCCTGTTTCTCAACCGGATTGCTGATGATCATACGAATTAGATAATCATCAAGAAATTCCCTGAGCGCTTCCGTCACTTCTCTTTTATCGTTGTGTTCCATGGCTAATTCTTAAAGCTGTGAATAGGCGCAGGAATTCTTCCTCCGCGGTTTACAAACTTTTCACAGGAGTATTGATTGACTGGCATAACAGGAGCGTATCCTAAAAGACCGCCGAATTCCACAGTTTCACCAACAGTCTTACCGATTACCGGAATAATACGAACTGCTGTTGTCTTCTGATTTATCATACCGATTGCGGATTCATCTGCAATGATTCCGGATATGGTGGTGGCAGGAGTATCTCCAGGAATGGCAATCATGTCAAGTCCAACGGAGCAGACACAGGTCATAGCTTCCAGTTTTTCAAGGTTTAATGCACCCATAGCAACTGCATCGATCATTCCCTGATCTTCACTGACAGGAATAAATGCACCGCTTAAACCGCCTACATAGGATGAAGCCATAACTCCTCCCTTTTTCACCTGGTCATTGAGCAGAGCCAGGGCAGCCGTTGTGCCTGGGGCACCAACCCGTTCCAGACCAATCTCTTCTAAGATTTCAGCTACGCTGTCACCGATTGCAGGTGTGGGAGCCAGAGACAGATCTATGATACCAAATGGAATGTTAAGTCTTTTGGAGGCTTCCTGGGCGACCAGCTGTCCTACCCGGGTAATCTTAAATGCAGTCTTCTTAATGGTCTCGCAAAGGACTTCAAAGTCCTTTCCTCTTGCGGTCTCAATCGCCCGTTTTACAACACCGGGTCCGCTGACACCTACGTTGATAATTGCATCTGCTTCTGTAACGCCGTGGAATGCACCAGCCATAAATGGATTATCATCCGGCGCGTTGCAGAATACCACCAGTTTTGCACAGCCAAGGGAATCATTATCTTTGGTCTCCTCTGCTGTTTCCAGAACAATTTTTCCCATAAGAGCAACTGCATCCATATTAATTCCTGTCTTAGTAGAACCTACATTTACAGAACTGCAGACACGATCTGTACAGGCCAGAGCTTTTGGAATAGAGCAGATCAGATTTTTATCAGCCGTTGTCATTCCCTTGCTGACAAGTGCAGAATATCCGCCAATGAAATTAACACCAACTTCTTTTGCTGCGCGGTCAAGGGTCTGTGCTATGGTAACAAAGTCATCAGGAGTTTTGCAGGAAGCAGCTCCTATCATTGCAATCGGGGTTACGGAAATACGTTTATTTACAATGGGAATTGCAAAATCTTTCTCTATCTCTTTTCCTACAGATACCAGATTTTTTGCAACCGTGGTGATCTTGTTGTAAATCTTTTCATTCACCGCTTTTAAATCACTGTCGCAGCAGTCAAGGAGACTGATACCCATGGTGATAGTGCGCACGTCCAGCAATTCCTGCTCGATCATCTTATTGGTCTCATTTACTTCAAACATATTCAACATATCGATAACCCATCCTTTTCTTAAGCCTCACTGCAGTAATCAGATCCGATGCATTTTAGTAAAAATTTCTTCTCTCTGGCATTTTACCTTTACACCAATCTCGTCTCCAATTTGTTCCAGTTCATCCGCAAGCTCTCCAAAAGGCTTGGCTGCTTCATTGATGTCAACAATCATCATCATATTAAAATATCCCTGTACAATGGTTTGGGAGATATCCAATATGTTTACCTGGTTATTTGCCAGATAAGTACAAATCTTTGCTATAATCCCTACTGTGTCCTTGCCAACTACTGTAATAATCGTCTTATTCATCATGCATCTCCTCTTTATATAGTGATAATTTCCGACATCTGATCCCGTTTTGCAACGGCTATGGAAAAATCAGATGCCTTAAATGGATTATCTCCCTCTGAGATTTCAAGCTTTACGGTTTCATAAGCAAGCTCTTCGTAATTATTTTCCTTGCTTAAATGACCCAGCAGAATCTTCTTTAAGTTTTCGTGAAGAATGCAGCACAGCAGCCGTCCCGCATTTTCATTGGATAAATGTCCATGATCTCCCAATATTCTTCGTTTTAAGTAATAAGGATAAGGTCCTGCCTGAAGCATATTTACATCATGGTTGGATTCTAGCAAAACAGCATCCAGTCCCTGGAGATGCTCGATAATGTACTGATTGTAATGCCCCATATCCGTTGCTACCGCAACAGATTTATGTTCATGCTGTATCCGGTATGCTACCGGATTTGCCGCATCATGGTCTATGGAAAACGGTTTGACCTCTAAATCTCCAACAAAAAAATCCACATCCGGGCGAATGGCACAAAACAATTCCTGGGGATATTCTCCCAGATACTTCTGCTTGGAAATCTCCTCCAGAGTCTCCCTTGTTCCATAGATGGGAACTCCATACTTTCTGGCCAGTACTCCAAGACCTTTGGTATGGTCCGAGTGTTCATGAGTGATTACAATCCCTGTGAGCTCGCTGCCCTTTAATCCGATTTCATTTAAACCCTGTTCAATTCGTTTATTACTTATTCCGGCATCTACCAGAACATGAGTCGTATCAGAACCTACATAAATGCAGTTTCCGCTGCTCCCGCTAGCAATGCTTACCAGTCTCATCGTTTTCTATCCCCTGCTTTTTAATATTTCCGCCAATTGATCCTCTAAATCCTTTACAGAACCATGGTTTTCGATTATCCGGTCACAACGCCTGGCATATTCCTGTTCCGACGCCTGGCTTCTGATCATTTTTTCCGAACGTTCTTTTGAGTAGCCCCTGTTTTTTAAAAGCCGTCTCATTCTGACTTCTTCTGATGCATGTACATACCACATCTCATCATAGTTATCTTCCGCTTCTTCACCCATAATTGCAAATTCTACCACAATAAGTCCGGCTTGGGAAGCGGAAATTTTTTGTCTGATTCTTTTCCACACCAGGGGGTGAATCATTGAATTAATCTGTTCTCTGGCAGATTCATTGTCAAAAATCACTTTTCCCAGTGCAGTACGGTTAATGGTGCCGTCTGAATTAAGAATGGCTTCACCAAAAGTTTCTTTTATCC
>SVDS01000088.1:12481-22351 GCA_015057715.1 Paenibacillaceae bacterium | reverse complement strand
TGGGACTCAAAATGGTATGCTGAAGCTGATTTCGCAGACAACTTAGTAGAAGATTATGCGATCAGAAAATTCCTGAAGAAGAAATTATACAGCGCCGGCATTTCTAATATTGAAATTGAACGTGCATCTGACCGCGTTAAAGTTATTATCCACACAGCAAAACCAGGCGTGGTAATCGGTAAGGGTGGATCTGAGATCGAAAGAATCAAAGCAGAAGTTCAGAAGCTTACAGATAAAAAATTATTTGTTGATATTAAAGAAATCAAAAGACCTGACAAAGACGCTCAGTTAGTTGCTGAGTCCATCGCACAGCAGTTAGAGAATCGTGTATCCTTCCGTCGTGCTATGAAGTCTACCATGGGACGTTCCATGAAGTCAGGTATCAAAGGAATCAAGACTGCAGTTGCAGGACGTCTTGGCGGCGCTGATATGGCTCGTACTGAGTTCTACAGCGAAGGAACTATTCCGTTACAGACACTCAGAGCAGATATTGACTATGGCTTCGCAGAGGCAGATACTACCTTCGGTAAGATCGGTGTTAAGGTATGGATCTATAATGGCGAAGTACTTCCAACTAAAGCTAAAAGGGAAGGGAGCGATAAATAATGTTAATGCCTAAGAGAGTTAAGCGTCGTAAACAGTTCCGTGGTAGCATGGCTGGTAAAGCTTTAAGAGGCAATACAATCAGCAGTGGTGAGTTCGGTTTAGTCGCTTTAGACCCATGTTGGATCAAATCAAATCAGATTGAGGCAGCCCGTGTTGCCATGACCCGTTATATTAAGCGTGGCGGTAAAGTCTGGATCAAGATTTTCCCGGATAAGCCTGTAACAGCAAAGCCAGCAGAAACCCGAATGGGTTCCGGTAAGGGCGCTCTGGAATACTGGGTAGCAGTAGTAAAACCAGGTCGTGTATTATTCGAAATCGCTGGAGTACCTGAAGAAACAGCACGTGAAGCTTTACGTCTTGCTATGCATAAATTACCATGCAGATGTAAAATTGCTGCTAAAGCAGATTTAGAAGGCGGTGAATGACAGTGAAAATGAATAAATATGTTGAAGAATTAAAAGGAAAATCAGTTGCCGAGCTGAATGTAGAATTAGTAGCTGCAAAGAAAGAACTTTTCAACTTAAGATTCCAGAATGCAACCAACCAGCTTGATAACACAAGCCGTATCAAAGAGGTTCGCAAAAACATTGCCAGAATTCAGACTGTTATAACTGAGAAGGCTAAATTAGCTTAAGTTGCAGCTTATTAAAAAAAGCATGACACACACGAGTGTGTGTTAACTTATAGATTGGGGCCATGGAAGCCCAAAACTCGAAAGGAGAATACAGAACGTGGAAAGAAATCTTAGAAAAACCCGTACTGGTAAGGTTGTTAGCAACAAGATGGATAAGACCATTGTTGTAGCGATTGAAGACCATGTAGAACATCCTTTATACGGCAAGATCGTAAAAAGAACGTATAAATTAAAAGCACATGATGAGAAGAATGACTGCAACATGGGCGATACAGTAAAAGTTATGGAAACAAGACCGCTGTCCAAAGACAAAAGATGGAGACTTGTGGAGATTATCGAAAAAGCGAAATAATATATTTCCAGGAAGGAGTAACAGGCATGATTCAGCAGGAAACCAGATTAAGGGTTGCCGACAATACCGGTGCAAAAGAACTTCTTTGTATCCGTGTTATGGGCGGATCTACAAGAAGATATGCTAATATTGGTGATGTTATCGTTGCCAGCGTAAAAGATGCAACACCTGGTGGTGTTGTTAAGAAAGGCGACGTTGTGAAAGCCGTTGTTGTGCGTACTGTAAAAGGCGCACGCCGTAAAGACGGTTCATATATCAAGTTCGATGAGAATGCTGCCGTAATTATCAAAGATGACAAGACTCCCAAAGGAACTCGTATCTTTGGACCGGTTGCCAGAGAGTTAAGAGAGAAGCAGTTCATGAAAATTGTTTCCTTAGCTCCAGAAGTATTATAAGGAGGTGTCGGACTGTGCATAAAATTAAAAGAGATGACCTTGTAAAGGTTATTGCAGGAAAAGATAGAGATAAACAGGGTAAAGTTCTTCATGTAGATATGAAGAATGACAGAGTGGTAGTAGAAGGCGTTAACATGATCACAAAGCATGTGAAACCAGGCGCTGGAAACCCACAGGGTGGTATCGTACAGAAAGAAGCTGCACTTGATATCTCCAATGTAATGCTTGTTGTTGACGGAAAAGCAACCAGAGTCGGCTTTGAAGTAAAAGACGGCAAAAAAGTCCGCGTTGCGAAAGCAACCGGAAAAGTAATTGATTAATTCGGAGAGGAGGAATAAAAATTGGCTAGATTAAGAGATACGTACCAGTCAGAGATCGTAGAAGCTATGATCAAGAAATTTGGATATAAGAACATCATGGAAGTACCGAAGTTAGACAAGATTGTCATCAATATGGGTATTGGTGAAGCAAAGGAAAATGCCAAGATTTTAGACTCTGCAGTAAGAGATTTAGAAATCATCTCCGGTCAGAAAGCAGTGTTAACAAAGTCAAAAAAATCAATTGCTAACTTCAAACTCAGAGAAGGTATGCCAATCGGATGTAAAGTTACATTACGCGGTGAAAGAATGTATGAATTTGCTGATCGTCTGATCAACCTTGCACTTCCCCGAGTACGTGACTTTAGAGGTGTAAATCCTAACGCATTTGATGGCAGAGGAAACTATGCACTTGGTATTAAAGAGCAGCTTATTTTCCCTGAAATTGAATACGATAAAGTTGACAAGGTAAGAGGTATGGACATTATATTTGTAACTACCGCTAAGACAGACGAAGAAGCCCGTGAACTTTTGACATTATTCAACATGCCATTTGCAAAATAGTAGGAGGAATTAATCCATGGCTAAGACTTCAATGAAGATCAAACAGCAGAGACCTGCTAAATTCTCCACAAGAGAATACAATCGTTGCAGAATCTGCGGTCGTCCGCATGCTTATTTAAGAAAATACGGAATCTGCAGAATCTGCTTCCGTGAATTAGCATATAAGGGTCAGATCCCAGGCGTTAAAAAAGCAAGCTGGTAAATTAAGGAAGGAGGCAATTTCAAAATGACAATGAGCGATCCAATCGCAGATATGCTTACAAGAATCCGTAATGCAAATACTGCAAAACATGATACAGTAGATGTACCTTCATCCAAGATGAAATTAGCTATTGCTGATATCCTTGTTAAAGAGGGATACATTAAGAAATATGATATCGTAGAAGACGGTGCGTTCCAGACAATCCGGATCACATTAAAATACGGTAAAGATAAAAACGAAAAAATTATCACAGGTATCAAGAGAATTTCTAAACCAGGTTTACGTGTATACGCAAACAAGGAAGAAATGCCAAAAGTACTGGGCGGTCTTGGTATTGCAGTAATCTCTACAAACCAGGGCGTAATTACCGATAAGGAAGCACGCACTCAGGGCGTTGGCGGAGAAGTACTTGCATTTGTTTGGTAGGCATTGAACACTTAAAGAACGCGAGCCACAGGCGAAGCGTGAGTTTAGTGTGAAAGCCGTTCTTCGACCAAAGGGAGAAGAACAACCCTGTGAAACGTAGTGGGACGCAGGGAAAATGCATCTGAAAACAGAGAGGACTTAAGTTCCTCTCCGAAAATTTAAGGAGGTAGACGGCATGTCACGTATAGGAAGAATGCCTATCGCTATTCCAGCAGGAGTAACTGTTGAAATTGCAGAAAATAATAAAGTGACTGTAAAAGGTCCTAAGGGAACTCTTGAAAGAGTATTACCCACAGAGATGACAATCAAAGAAGAAGATGGTCATATCCTTGTAACAAGACCAAACGATTTAAAGAAGATGAAATCTTTACACGGTCTTACAAGAACCTTAGTCAACAACATGATCGTTGGTGTTACTGCAGGATATGAGAAAAAGCTTGAAATCAACGGTGTTGGTTACAGAGCTCAGAAGCAGGGCAATAAGCTTGTTCTTTCCCTTGGCTATTCTCATCCGGTAGAGATGGAAGATCCAGAAGGTATTGAAGCTACCATGGAAGGACAGAACATCATCTTCGTTAGAGGTATTGATAAAGAAAAAGTTGGCCAGTACGCTGCTGAAATCAGAGATAAGAGAAGACCTGAGCCGTATAAGGGCAAGGGTATCAAGTATGCTGACGAAGTAATCAGACGTAAAGTTGGTAAGACTGGTAAGAAATAATTAAGGAGAGTGTAAAGATGGTTAGCAAACAGTCAAAAAGCGAAATCCGCGTTAAGAAGCACAACAGATTACGTAATCGTCTTGCAGGTACTGCAGAGAGACCACGTTTAGCTGTTTTTAGAAGTAATAATCATATGTATGCTCAAATTATTGACGATACAGTTGGTAAGACTTTAGTTGCTGCTTCTTCAGTAGAAAAAGAATTAAAAGCAGAATTAGAGAAAACTAACAACGTTGATGCTGCAGCATATATCGGTACCCTGGTTGCTAAGAGAGCAATCGAAAAAGGTATTAAAGAAGTTGTCTTTGACAGAGGCGGATTTATATATCAGGGTAAGATTCAGGCATTAGCAGACGCAGCCAGAGAAGCTGGTCTGGAATTCTAGTAGAGAGGAGAACACAGCGTGAAACATACAAATATTGATGCAAATCAGTTAGAATTAAACGACAAGGTGGTTGCTATCAAGCGTGTATCTAAAACCGTTAAGGGTGGACGTACCATGAGATTCTCTGCTTTAGTAGTCGTAGGCGATGGCAACGGTCATGTTGGTGCTGGTCTTGGCAAAGCCGGAGAAGTTCCAGAAGCAATCCGTAAAGGAAAAGAGGCTGCTGTAAAGAATATGGTTACTGTTCCGATCGATGAGAACAACAGTATCCCTCATGATCTGGTTGGTAAATTTGGAAGTGCTTCCGTACTTCTTAAGAGAGCAACCGGAGGTACAGGAGTTATCGCGGGAGGTCCTGCCCGTGCAGTTGTAGAGCTTGCAGGTATTAAGAATATCCGTACAAAGTCTTTAGGTTCCAATAATAAGACGAATGTAGTTTTGGCTACAATCGAAGGATTAACTCAGTTAAAGACTCCTGAGGAAGTTGCAAGGCTTCGCGGCAAATCTGTTGAAGAGATTTTAGGCTAAGGAGGATAAGAAAATGGCAGATAAATTAAAAATCACATTGGTGAAATCCCCGATCGGCGCTATACCGAAGCACAAAGCAACCGTTTTAGCATTAGGCTTAAAGAAGCTTCACAAAACAGTTGAGATGCCGGACAATGGTGCAGTCAGAGGTATGATCGCTAACGTGCGTCATTTAGTAAAAGTTGAAGAGATTTAAGAGAAAACAGTAAGGAGGTGCAAGCGATGGATTTATCAAATTTACAGCCTGCGTTGGGTTCCAAACACAGCGATAACTTCAGAAGAGGCCGCGGTCACGGTTCAGGTAACGGTAAGACAGCAGGTAAAGGTCATAAAGGACAGAAGGCTCGTTCCGGAGCTACCAGACCAGGTTTTGAAGGTGGTCAGATGCCTTTATACAGACGTATTCCGAAGAGAGGCTTTACAAATAGAAATACAAAAGAAATCATTGGCATTAATGTAGGCGCTTTAGAAGCATTCGACAACGGTACAGTAGTGACTGTTGAGACTTTATTAGAGAGCGGTATCGTTAAGAATCCGCGTGATGGAGTTAAGATCCTTGGAAATGGAGAATTAACCAAAAAGCTTACAGTAAAGGTAGGTGCTTTCAGCGAAGGCGCAAAAACCAAAATCGAGGCTTTAGGTGGAACCTGCGAGGTGATCTAATATGTTAAAAACACTCCGTAATGCATTCAAGATCAAGGACGTAAGAAAGAAACTCATCTATACGTTCCTGATGCTGGTGGTTACCAGAATCGGCTCACAGTTGCCGATTCCAGGAGTTGAAACAAGCTTTTTTAAAGATTTTTTTGCTCAGAATAATAACGATGCGTTTGGATTTTTTAACGCAGTGACAGGTAGTTCCTTTACCAATATGTCCGTCTTTGCGCTGAGCATTACCCCCTACATCACATCTTCCATTATCATGCAGCTCCTTACCATTGCAATTCCCAAACTTGAGGAAATGCAACAGGACGGTGAGGATGGAAGAAAGAAGATTGCAGAATACACCCGCTATGTTACAGTTGCTCTGGCCTTAATCGAATCTATCGCTATGGCGATGGGATTCGGAGGCCAGGGACTGTTAAAAGAATATAATGCATTAAGCGTTATCATTGCAGTAGTTACCATGACGGCAGGTAGTGCGCTCCTGATGTGGATCGGTGAGCGTATTACGGAAAACGGTGTGGGTAATGGTATCTCCATTGTCCTTTTGTTTAACATCATTTCCAGCTTCCCTTCCGATGCATCTACACTTTATACCAGATTTATGTCTGGTAAGTCAGTTGCAGTAGCTGCTGTTGCAGCGATCATTATTATTGCAGTGATTGTCGCAATCGTTGTATTCGTCATCATCCTTCAGGATGGTGAAAGAAGAATTCCTGTGCAGTACTCCAAAAAGATGCAGGGACGCAAGATGGTAGGCGGACAAGCAACCAACATTCCGCTGAAGGTAAATACCGCCGGTGTTATCCCGGTTATTTTCGCTTCTTCCATCATGTCATTCCCCGTAGTGATCTCTCAGTTTATGGGAAGCAGGATTAATTACGACAGCATCGGCGGACATATTTTAGCCGCACTCAGTTCTTCCAACTGGTTTAAACCCGAAAGACCTGCATATACAGTTGGTCTTGTGGTTTATATCGCCCTTATCATCGTGTTTGCATATTTCTATACTTCAATTACATTTAATCCCCTTGAAGTCGCAAATAATATGAAAAAGTCCGGTGGTTTTATCCCGGGTATCCGCCCAGGTAAGCCAACCAGTGATTACCTTAATTCAATTTTAAACTATATCGTATTTATAGGAGCATGCGGTCTGACTATCGTCTGTATCATACCGATTATGGTTTCCGGTTTATTCAGTGTAAGCCGTTTATCCTTCGGTGGTACATCCCTGATCATTATCGTCAGTGTTGTGCTGGAGACATTAAAGGCGATTGAGTCCCAGATGCTTGTGCGTTACTATAAAGGATTTTTAAACGATTAGAAAGCAAACCAAGGGAAGCACGCCGTGGCGTGTTTTTCCTTGGGATTTGTGCTATTTAAACCTTATATTAATGGAGGGACTGTTGATGAAAATCATCATGTTAGGTGCCCCTGGTGCCGGCAAAGGTACCCAGGCTAAAAAAATTGCTGAGAAATATCAGATTCCTCATGTTTCTACCGGAGATATTTTCCGTTCCAACATAAAAGAAGGAACGCAGCTGGGAAGAAAAGCAAAGGAATATATGGATCAGGGAGCTCTTGTACCGGATGAACTTACCATCGGTATGCTGATGGACCGTATACAGCAGGAAGACTGCAGTAACGGTTACGTACTGGACGGATTTCCAAGAACCATTCCCCAGGCGGAAAGCCTTCAGAAAGCCATTACTGAAATGGGACAGAAGATAGACTTCGCGATAAACGTTGACGTTCCCGATGAGAATATTATCAACAGAATGTCAGGAAGACGTGCCTGTATATCCTGCGGAGCTACATATCATATTGTTTATAACCCCAGCAAGGTTGCGGGAATATGCGATGTCTGTGGTTCAGAATTAGTCTTAAGGGATGATGATAAGCCGGAAACTGTAAAAAAACGTTTGACGGTTTACCATGATCAGACCAGACCATTGATTGATTATTATAAAGAAGCCGGCGTGCTGGTGAATGTTGACGGAACACAGGAATTAAATAAAGTGTTCTCCGATATCACTGACATCCTAGGAGCATAGTTTATGTCAGTTACGATTAAATCTGCAAGAGAAATAGAACTTATGAGAGAGGCTGGAAGAATTCTTTGCATCACTCATGAAGAACTAAAGAAGGCCTTGAAGCCGGGAATGACGACCTGGGATATTGACCATCTGGGTGAAGAGATCATAAGAAGCTATGGCTGTACACCTTCTTTCTTAAATTATAACGGTTATCCTGCATCCATCTGTGTATCAGTCAATGATGAGGTGGTTCACGGGATTCCAAGTAAGAAGCGTGTGCTGAGAGAAGGAGATATTGTAAGTCTTGATGCAGGAGTTATCTATAAAGGATTTCATTCTGACGCAGCAAGGACTTACGGGATCGGAGAGATCACTCCTGAAGCGGGCCAACTCATGGAAGTGACGAAACAATGTTTCTTTGAAGGGATTAAATATGCAAAATCTGGCAATCATTTAGGTGAAATATCTGCAGCAATCCAGAAGTATGCAGAAAAGTTCGGTTATGGCGTTGTCCGGGATTTAGTCGGCCACGGAATCGGTTCTCATCTACACGAGGATCCTGAGATACCGAATTTTTCCACAAGAAGACGGGGAATCAAATTAAGACCAGGCATGACACTCGCCATTGAGCCCATGATTAATGAGGGGACATTGGAGGTAGTCTGGCTTGATGATGACTGGACCGTAGTAACAGAAGACGGAAAGCTGTCCGCTCATTATGAGAACACGGTTCTTATCACAGAAGGTGAGCCGGAGATATTAAGTCTGGTTTCCTCTGTCTGCGGGGAATAGACCGATGGGTGAATACACCGGTTTATTGGTAAAATCCACGGCAGGGCACGACAAAGGAGAGTTTTTCTTCATATTGCGTGAGGAAGGCGAATATATATATCTGGTGGACGGAAAAATAAGACGTCTTGACTGCCCCAAGAAAAAAAAGAAAAAGCATGTAATCCCCCTTTTGTGGGAGAAACAGTCCCCGGGAGATAAAATCCGGGAAAATAAAAGAGTCACTGATGAAGAGATCAAACATTTCATCCGATGTTTCAAAAGAGAAGATCAGGTTGTTAGGAGGTAAGCTTTATGTCAAAAGCAGATGTTATTGAAATTGAAGGCACCGTTGTGGAGAAACTTCCCAATGCCATGTTCCAGGTTGAACTGGAAAACGGGCATCAGGTATTAGCTCACATAAGCGGAAAACTTCGCATGAACTACATTCGTATTTTACCAGGTGATAAGGTAACCATTGAGATGTCCCCTTATGATTTAAGCAAGGGAAGAATCATCTGGCGAGATAAATAAAAGCGTCCAGGTCCGGCGCGTTCCATTTCTGGAGCGCGACACGCCAGGGCAAAGGGTTAATAAATATATAGGAAAAACCGCTTGCATTTTAAAAGAAACAGTGTTATAATGCTATAGCGACTTTGTTGAAATACTGGGTGTATTATGCCCATGAGGGCAGCACTGGTTTTAAGATAAAAACACACTGCGGGTATACTCAGAAAGCTCTTTTGGAAGGAGGCTCCTTTGCCGCCGGATTTATATAGAAGAATCAGGTGCGGGGGACTTACCTTTGCATGTGAAAGGGCGCATAACGGAAAGGAGAATTGCTGTGAAGGTTAGATCATCAGTCAAGCCGATTTGCGAAAAATGCAAAATCATCAAAAGAAAAGGCAGTATCAGAGTAATCTGTGAAAATCCTAAGCATAAGCAGAGACAAGGTTAAAATAATTAATGGAGGTGTACTACACACATGGCTCGTATTTCAGGTGTTGATTTACCAAGAGAAAAACGTGTTGAGATCGGTTTAACTTACATCTACGGTATCGGTAGAACCAGTTCAAACCGCATTCTTACAACTGCTGGCGTTAATCCTGACACTCGTGTTAAGGACTTAACCGATGACGAAGTAAAGAGAATTGCAGAAGTAATTACTGAATCCCAGACTGTTGAAGGTGATTTACGTAGAGAAATCGCTATGAACATCAAGAGACTTCAGGAAATCGGATGCTATCGCGGAATCCGTCATAGAAAGAGTCTTCC
>SVDS01000088.1:0-12381 GCA_015057715.1 Paenibacillaceae bacterium | reverse complement strand
GAATCACGTTACATGTTTTAAAAACAGGAATAACAGGATTCAGATTTCGTACCCTGCGTTACGCGGCTGCGGGCAGGGCGGAGCAACTATAAAGAAAGTAGGTTAGTTTAAAATGGCTAAAAAAGTGTCCACTACTAAAAAAGTGACAAAAAAGCGCGTAAAGAAAAACGTTGAACGCGGACAGGCACATATCCAGTCATCTTTTAATAACACAATTGTGACATTAACTGATACACAGGGTAATGCATTATCATGGGCAAGTGCTGGTGGTCTTGGATTTAGAGGTTCAAGGAAATCTACTCCATATGCAGCTCAGATGGCGGCAGAAACTGCTACTAAAGCAGCTCTTGTACATGGTTTAAAATCAGTAGACGTTATGGTTAAAGGTCCTGGTTCAGGCCGTGAAGCAGCTATTCGTGCACTTCAGGCATGCGGTTTAGAAGTAACCAGCATCAAGGACGTAACTCCTGTACCACATAACGGATGTCGTCCACCAAAACGTAGAAGAGTCTAATTAGGAGGTAATTACAGTGGCAGTTGATAGAGTTCCTGTTCTTAAAAGATGTAGATCCCTTGGTCTTGATCCGATCTATTTAGGAATAGATAAAAAATCAAAGAGAGAATTAAAAAGAGCAAACAGAAAGATGAGTGAGTACGGCATTCAGCTGAGAGAAAAGCAGAAAGCTAAATTCATCTACGGCGTGCTTGAGAAACCTTTCCGTAACTATTATGCCAAGGCTGAAAGAATGAATGGTATGGTTGGTGAAAACCTTATGATTCTTCTTGAGAGAAGACTTGACAATGTAGTTTTCCGTATGGGATTCGGAAGAACAAGAAGAGAGACCAGACAGATGGTTGACCATAAGAGCATTCTTGTAAATGGTAAATGCGTAAACATTCCTTCCTTCATCGTAAAAGTTGGCGATGTAATCGAAGTAAAAGAGAAATGCAAATCCAATGCAAGATTTAAAAGTGTTCAGGAAACAACAGCTGGCCGTATGGTTCCGGCATGGCTTGATGTTGACCATGAGAATTTACGTGGTACTGTTAAAGAGTTACCAACAAGAGATGAGATTGATGTTCCAGTGAATGAAATGCTTATCGTCGAGTTGTACTCCAAATAATTGAAAGTCTGTTGATAGAAGCTGGCTTTCGCCCGGGGGCGCTATGCTTCCGGGCAAGGTTTGAGTATAAGACCCTCGATACAAAATACCCAAAAGGAGGGGCTATTAGTGTTCGATTTTGAAAAACCAAACATTGAGATTGCTGAAATCTCAGAAGATAAAAAATATGGCAAGTTTGTAGTTGAACCGCTTGAAAGAGGTTATGGCACGACTTTAGGTAATTCCTTAAGAAGAATCATGCTTTCTTCCTTACCGGGCGCTGCAGTCAGCCAGGTAAAAATCGACGGCGTTTTGCATGAATTCAGTTCTATTCCTGGTGTTAAGGAAGATGTAACTGAGATCATTATGAACATCAAGAGCTTATCTATTAAAAACAACAGCGATACCAACGAAGCAAAGGTTGCATACATCGAGTTTGAAGGCGAAGGTGTGGTAACTGCTGCTGATATCCAGGCTGATCCCGATATCGAGATCATGAACCCGGATCAGGTTATCGCTACACTTAGCGGCGGTACAGACAGCAAGTTCTATATGGAACTTACAATCACAAAAGGCCGTGGCTATGTGAGTGCAGACAAGAATAAGAGTGAAGATTTACCGATAGGTGTGATAGCTGTTGATTCTATTTATACACCAGTAGAACGCGTCAATATGACGGTAGAAAACACCCGAGTAGGTCAGGTTACCGATTACGATAAGCTGACTTTAGATGTATTTACAAATGGAACTCTGGCACCAGATGAAGCAGTCAGCCTGGCTGCAAAGGTACTGAGTGAGCATTTGAACCTATTCATTGATTTATCTGAGAACGCCAAGACTGCAGAAGTTATGGTGGAGAAGGAAGACAATGAGAAGGAAAAAGTTCTTGAGATGAATATAGATGAACTGGAGCTTTCCGTTCGTTCTTATAATTGTCTTAAGAGAGCCGGAATCAATACGGTAGAAGAACTGTGCAACAGAACTTCTGAAGATATGATGAAGGTACGTAACTTAGGCCGCAAATCTTTAGAAGAAGTGTTGGCAAAGTTGAAGGAATTAGGCTTACAGCTGAATCCAAGCGATGATACCAATGCATAATTGATTCGCTTAAGCAGTTGATTTATGGAGATTAAGCACTGATACAGTAAGACCGAAGAAGCATGTATCCGTGTTCCACAAATGGAGGAATATTGAGATGGCAGGATATAGAAAACTGGGAAAAACTTCCAGTCAGAGAAAAGCATTAATCAGAAGCCAGGTAACTGCATTAATCTATAATGGCAAGATCGTGACAACAGAAGCAAGAGCTAAGGAAATCCGCAAAGTTGCAGAAGGCCTGATCGCTTTAGCAGTAAAAGAGAAAGATAACTTTGAAACTGTTAAGGTAACAGCTAAAGTTGCACGTAAAGATAAAGACGGCAAGAGAGTAAAAGATGTTGTAAACGGCAAGAAAGTAACTGTTTATGATGAAGTAGAGAAAGAGATCAAGAAAGATCTTCCTTCCAGACTTCATGCAAGAAGACAGATGTTAAAGGTCCTTTACGATGTAACAGAAGTTCCGTCTGAAGCTGCAGGAAGAAAGAAGAATACAAAGTCTGTTGATCTTCCAAAGAAGCTGTTTGATGAGGTTGCACCAAAGTATGTATCCCGTAACGGTGGTTATACACGTATCGTTAAGATCGGCCAGCGTAAAGGTGATGCAGCAATGGAAGTACTTCTTGAGCTTGTATAATTAATAATAAAATCCCGGTAAGGAAGCGATTCCTTATCGGTTTTTTTTATTTTCCCCCTAGTTAAGAAACGCAAGAATAAAGAAAGAATATCGTAAGTTGACGGACAATTGCTTTCAGGGCTATAATGTAAATTGTAGAATATTATGGTTCTATTGTTATAATCCGCTAAAATAAAAACGGGAGGTACTAAGTATGAAGCGTTTAAAGAGACTGGTGACTATCGTCTCTGCATTGGGGGTATTAATGGCCAGTATACCATTTGAGACAATGGCTGCTACCGTGAAAACAATAACGTCTGTAACGATTAACGTAGGACTTGAAGACATTTCCACTGGAGAGACTCTGCCTTCTGAGACATCTTTTTCTACAACATCGGAAAGCGGTAATTATGTTTACACCAATAACAACAGATACGAAGTGTCAGACTTGGACTGGATTACATCCGACAGCAAGGAAATGAAGATTGGTTCTGAACCGAAGATGAAGGTGACGTTGCATGCTACGAATGCTGATGAGTATGCATTTAAAGGAGGCTATCAGTCGAGCAATATCTCGATTAAAGGCGGTACCTATGTTTCCTCAAACCGTTCAGGTACGGATACTTTATATGTAACATTTACCTTTAAACCTGTAAAAGGTACCTATGAATCTCCGGAAGATGCTGACTGGAAGGATTCTGGTTTTGGCAATGCCAGGTGGAGTGCACCAGATAACGGCTCCGGAGCTTATGATGTATATTTGTACCGCGGAAGCTCCATTATTAAGAAGGTAGAGAAACTGAAAGCAACTTCTTATAATTTTTATCCCTATATGACCAAAGCAGGCACCTACAGTTTTAAAGTACGTACAGTGCCATATAGTAGCACTGAAGATAAATACGGAAAGAACAGTGACTGGACTGAATCCGGTGAGGTATATGTACCTCAGGAAAAAGTATCCGATGGCAGCGGGCAGGACAACGGCACAGCATCTACCGGAGCAGTAGGATGGATTAAGAACGGAAACACCTGGAGCTATCGCTACCCGGATGGAAGTTATTTAAAGAATAACTGGTCTAAAATCAATGGCATATGGTATCTTTTTGACGGCAGCGGTATTATGCTTACAGGCTGGCAGCAAAAAGGCGACAAAACCTATTTTTTTAATAATGACGGAGCAATGCTGACAGGCTGGTACAAATCCGATAACAAATGGTATTATTTAAACCCATCCACAACAAGTGGAGTTGAGGGTGCTGTAATAACTGGATGGATCTCCTATAACAATAAGTGGTATTATGCTGATTCCAAGGGCGTTATGCAGGAAGGATGGAAGCAGATTGACGGCAACTGGTTTTATTTTTATCCAGGTGAAGGATCAAAGGCAGTCAACACGAACATCAGCGGTTTTACATTAGATGGAGAGGGAATCTGGAGAAAGTAGGGAAGAAAGGAAGTAGAGATTGATGAATTGGAGAAAAGGGAAAGGAATATGGTTTCTGCTTTTAAGCATGATCATGATTCTTGGTACCGGAATAACGGCATCAGCTTCAGGAAGCTTAAGGATCTACGTGGAGAATGGCAGTAAGAGTTCATGGACAGACGGGATTAATGTTCCGACTGTAAAAGTGAATTATTCGGAAGAAAGTCCGGACTGGAGCAAGAAGGTGGAGGACTGGGAGCCAGGGAAGAAAGTAAAGGGAACCATTCGTATCTCCGGTTCTTATGAAAGATCGGATTGTACTGTCAACGGTGCTGATCTCCTTTCTGTAAATAGTCAGGACGGGGAGACTGTCATAACATTTTCCTATGTTCCCGTAGCAAAGCTGGAGGCCACGGAAAAGGCAGGCTGGAGTGATACGGCTAAGACCAAGGCATCCTGGAAAAAGGTTCCTTTCGCTTCCAGATACCAGGTGGTTTTATATCAGGAGGGCGGAATCTGGATTAAAAGCCTGACCACATCTTCCACATCAGCAGACCTTCTTCCTTATATGAACAGCGGTTATAAATACTTCTACACAGTAAAGGCTATTTTAAAGGATTCATCTCAGGATGATTATTTAAAAGAGGGAGACATCACTACCTCTGACGATTCGGTAGTACAGGAACTGGGCGAGACGCTGGGCGTATGGGCAAATTACCAGGACGGTAAGAAGTACCGCGCAGAAGATGGCAACTACGTGACTGACAGCTGGAAAATGATCAGTGGAAAATGGTATTATTTTAAGCAGGATGGTTACGCTGTAACCGGCTGGCAGAAGGTTGATGAGAAATGGTACTACATGGACTCAGAAGCCGCAATGAAGACCGGCTGGCAGGAGCTTAATGGAATCTGGTACTACTTTAATACCGACGGAGATATGGCGACCGGATGGATTCAGCCGCTTCCCGGAAAATGGTATTATCTGAATGGTGACGGAAGCCTGGCAACCAATACAACGGTAGATGGAAATTATAAGGTTAATGAATCAGGCTTATGGGTACAATAAAGCAGATAGATGGTATGGATGGAAGCATCTGTACCATCTATCTTTTTTTCTTAGGTGAAACGTTTTTTCGCCAATTTTTGCTTTAAATCCTTGGTTTTTGCAAAAGATACATGCCGACGCTTGACTGTTATGCAATATTCAACTAAAATTATGTGGCATACGGGTGTATCACTTTTAAAGAAAGGCTTGCTATGGGAATAATAAAAACTTCGAAGCTGATATTTGATTATATCAGAAAAGATGAAGAAGAAAATATTGAAGAAATTAAACGTGCCATCGACGGTGTGAGCCTGGATCTGGAAAAGGGTCAGTTCATTGCCATCCTTGGCCATAACGGATCAGGGAAATCCACCTTTGCCAAACAGCTGAATGCCATATTGCTGCCCACTGAGGGAACGGTATGGATTCAGGATTTAGATACTTCCAGGGAAGAAAATCTATGGGAAGTCCGTAAAAAGACAGGAATGGTTTTTCAGAACCCGGATAATCAGATTATAGGAAATATCGTTGAAGAGGATGTGGGATTCGGCCCGGAAAATCTGGGTGTTCCCACAGAGGAGATCTGGAAACGGGTGGATGAAAGCTTAAAAAGTGTAGGTATGGGAGCATACCGCTTAAAGTCTCCCAACAGGCTTTCCGGGGGTCAGAAGCAGCGTGTTGCTATAGCCGGTGTAATGGCCATGAAACCCCAGTGCATCGTCTTAGATGAACCTACAGCCATGCTGGATCCTAACGGACGCAAAGAGGTAGTGAAAACTGTTCACGAACTGAACAGGAAAGAGGGAATCACAGTTCTTCTTATCACCCACTACATGGAAGAGGTAACAGGCGCTGACAGAGTGATCGTTATGGATGAGGGTAAGGTAGTAATGGACGGAACGCCACGTGAGATTTTCTCACGGGTGGAGAAACTAAAATCCTACCGTTTGGATGTTCCACAGGTCACAGAGCTTGCTTATGAGTTAAAACAGAAAGGTCTTGATCTGCCTGATGGGATATTAACACTTGATGAACTGATGGAGAATCTTTTACCGCGGTTTGCAGAGCGTTTCCCCGGAGAAGTGATTCTGGAGAACGGAGGAAGCCATGGCAATTAAAGCAGAGCATATTAATTATGTATATGGAAAAGGCACGGCCTTTGAACAGCATGCATTAAAGGATGTGAACCTGGAGATAGAGTCTGGGGAATTCGTTGGCCTGATCGGCCATACTGGTTCCGGAAAATCAACCTTAATCCAGCATTTAAACGGTCTGCTCCGTGCTACCGACGGAAAACTATATTATAATGGAAGAAATATTTATGAGGAAGGCTACGATATGCGGGCGCTGAGAAGTCATGTTGGACTTGTATTTCAGTATCCCGAGCATCAGCTTTTCGAAATTGATGTATTTACCGATGTCTGCTTCGGTCCCAAAAATCAGGGCCTCAATAAAGAAGAAGCTGGGAAGCGGGCAAAGGAAGCCCTTACCATGGTAGGACTTGACGAAAGCTACTATAAGCGGTCTCCTTTCGAACTTTCGGGGGGCCAGAAGCGACGGGTTGCAATCGCAGGTGTTCTCGCCATGAATCCTGATGTCCTGATTCTTGATGAGCCTACAGCGGGACTGGATCCAAAAGGAAGAGATGAGATTCTGGATCAGATTAAGCGTCTGCATGAGGAACGGAATATGACAATTATTCTGGTGTCTCACAGTATGGAGGATGTGGCACGGTACGTGGACCGGATTCTGGTCATGAACCATGGAGAAAAAGTGTTTGATGATACACCAAAGGAAGTATTTCAGCATTATAAGGAACTGGAAGCAATGGGTCTGGCAGCTCCTGAGATCACATATGTGGTTCAAACCCTGAAATCCCACGGTGTTCCCATTGATACCAGCATTACAACAATTGAAGAGGCCAGAGATGAGATTATAAGGCTTCTGGGAAAATAGACAGGGAGATATTATGCTGAAAGATATTACATTAGGGCAGTATTACCCGGTGGATTCCATTCTTCATAAGCTGGATCCCCGGACAAAGCTGTTTGGGACCATGGTTTTTATCATATCCCTATTTATTGCAAATGATATCTGGGCTTATGTGATCGCGACTGTATTTCTTGCATCCGCCATTAAGCTCAGTAATGTTCCTCTTAAGTTCATGATCAGAGGCTTAAAAGCAATTGTATTTCTGCTGCTGATCAGTGTCAGCTTCAATCTGTTTCTGACACCAGGAACGGTAGTTGTATCTTTAGGATTTTTAAAGATTACAAAGGAAGGAATTATTGTAGCTGGATTTATGGGAATCCGTTTAATTTATCTGGTTGTAGGATCTTCCATTATGACGCTGACTACCACACCCAACCAGCTGACGGACGGTCTGGAAAAGAGTCTTGATTTCTTAAACCGTTTTCATGTCCCGGTTCATGAGGTATCCATGATGATGTCCATTGCACTGCGGTTCATTCCCATTCTGGTAGAAGAGACAGATAAGATCATGAAAGCACAGATGGCAAGAGGCGCTGACTTCGAGACTGGGAATCTGATTCAAAAAGCAAAAAACATGATTCCCCTACTGGTTCCCCTTTTTATCTCGGCATTTCGCCGCGCCACTGACCTGGCTATGGCGATGGAAGCAAGATGTTACCGTGGCGGAGAAGGCCGGACGAAAATGAAGCCTCTTAAGTATGGAAATCAGGACCGGATCACATATCTGATGTATTTCCTTTACCTTGCCATTATCATAGGTTTCCGGATCCTGAGAGTGCAGAGCTTTTAAGAACAAAGGAGGATTTATGAAACGGGTTAAGATGATCGTTGCCTACGACGGAACCAATTACTGCGGCTGGCAGATTCAAAACAATGGAATCACCATTGAGGAGGTTTTAAACCGGACTCTGACAGACTTATTAAAGGAGCCAGTCACTGTAACAGGTGCCAGCAGGACAGATTCCGGAGTGCATTCGGAGGGAAATGTGGCAGTTTTTGATACTGAAAACCGAATGCCTGCAGACAAGATCTGTTTTGCCTTGAACCAAAGGCTGCCAGATGACATACGGGTGCTTCACTCAGAGGAGGTATCGGAAACCTACCACCCAAGGAAGCAGAACTGCGTTAAAACATATGATTATAAGATAATGAACCGTAAGATCGAATTTCCAACTATGCGGCTGTATAGCTATTTCTGCTATTTTCCTCTTGATGTGGAGAAGATGAGAGAAGCTGCGGCCTATCTGGTGGGAGAACATGATTTTAAAAGCTTCTGTACTGCCAGAGGGCAGGCAGAGGAGACGGTGCGTACTATTTACAGCCTTGAGGTTCTAAAGTCTGACGATCTCATAACAATCCGGATTAAGGGCAATGGATTTTTATATAACATGGTAAGAATCATTGCAGGCACGCTGATGAAGGTGGGCATGGGAGTTTATCCTCCCCATCATCTGGAAGAGATCTTAGATGCCAGAGACCGGAATGCAGCAGGACCAAAAGCAGCAGCAAAAGGTCTTACTCTGGTAAGCCTTGAGTATGAAAAAGAACTTGAGAAAGAAATTAAGGGTGAAAATAAGGAGTGGAGTTACACTCTATATCAGCATCGGATTCCTTCTCATAAGGAAGCCAGTCTGGTGATTCACAGATGCAGGGAAGAGGATTTTGAGCGGCTCCTGATCCGTGTGGTGCATCAGGCGGTGAGAAACGGAGCTCATACGGTATTGGTAAAAGATGAGGAAGAGGATAGCCGGATTATCCCAGGCAGAGCATACGGATTTTACAGTTTTCATTCTGACGAATCAGGAAATGGATGGATGGTAACTGGAAGTCATCTTGCAAAGCCTTGATTTTAAAGGAAAAAACCCCTGTTTTTACAGGAAAAAAGGTTGACACACAGGTAGAAATGTAATATAATGTATAACTGTGACGTTAGACGAAAATGTTCAAGCCAAGCCCCGGAATGAGCATTTTGTAATATAACTTTTGGAAAGTTGTTTTCAGCTTTTCGAGAAATGGTGACGATTTTTCGCACCATAATGCTTAAAAACACCATAATTTACAGGAGGTTGTCCAATGAAGACTTTTATGGCTAGTCCAGCAACAATTGAAAGAAAATGGTACGTAGTTGACGCTACAGGATATACATTAGGACGCTTGGCTTCAGAAGTAGCTAAAGTATTAAGAGGAAAAAACAAACCGATTTACACACCACATATGGATTGCGGTGATTATGTAATCGTAGTAAACGCAAATAAGATTGAAGTTACCGGTAAGAAATTAGATCAGAAGATTTACTACAGCCATTCTGACTATGTTGGCGGTATGAAAGAAACAACTTTAAGAGAAATGATGGCTAAAAAGCCTGAAAGAGTTATTGAATTAGCAGTTAAGGGAATGCTTCCAAAGGGACCTTTAGGAAGAAGCATGATAACAAAACTTCACGTATATGCTGGCGCAGAACATGATAACGCTGCTCAGAAACCAGAAGTTTTAGAATTCAAATTTTAATCAGAGGTGCTGAAAGGAGGAAGTTATCATGGCTAATGCAAAATTTTACGGAACAGGTAGAAGAAAAAAATCTATCGCTAGAGTATATTTAGTACCAGGTACAGGTAAGATCACCATCAATAAAAGAGACATCGATCAGTACTTCGGTCTTGAGACATTAAAGGTTGTAGTTCGTCAGCCATTAACAGCAACAGAGACAGTAGATAAGTTCGACGTTTTAGTAAACGTACACGGCGGTGGTTTCACCGGACAGGCTGGTGCTGTAAGACACGGTATCGCTAGAGCTTTACTTAAAGCTGACATTGAATTCCGTCCAGTTCTTAAAAAAGCAGGATATTTAACAAGAGATCCAAGAATGAAAGAAAGAAAGAAATACGGCTTAAAGGCAGCTCGTCGTGCGCCGCAGTTCTCAAAGAGATAATATTTGTAAACTTCAAATCCTCAGAACAGAGATGTTCTGGGGATTTTTTTGCTGCTACAGTTGACTTTTTGTGCTGTTTGTGATAGCCCGAATCCAATTGAATACAAAAGCTATGATAAGCATTTTGGATTTTCAGAGAAGAGGCGGTAGGTACGAGCCTTTAATGAAGAAATGCCCAACCTATCTTTGAGCTGTTAGCCGAACAAAAAGCGTATTACTTTTTTAGTAAGTGTCACCGGGTTCTCCCGCTATAGAGATAAGGTATCAAGCATTTGCTTCGTACCAAGAGCGTGGAGTGATTCCAAATTTAGGTGGTACCACGGACTTGATTATAGTTCGCCCTAAGCATGAGTGTTTGTCGTGCTTAGGGCTTTTGTATTCAAAAATAAATTTGAAGGTATGTATATGAAGTTAGAAAAGCTGGTTGGCGAAAGGTATAAGGAAAGACCAAGTGGCTGTGTAATTGATAGTCATGCACTTATCATTCGTGGTGGTTATATGAAATATGTTGGAAATGGCATTTATTCGTCACTACTACCATTGAAACGAATCACTCGTAAAATGGAAAAAATCATTAGAGAGGAAATGGATAATATCGATGGACAGGAAGTTCAGTTTCCAGTTGTTATGCCAGCTTCTCTCTGGCAAGAGTCAGGCAGATATGATAGTATTGGGAATGAACTTGTTAGATTTAATGATAGAAACAAAATTCTAAGGGATTTTCTGCAGTTGCAGGGTGGTTTTGAGTACCTTTATATAGGGGCATAAGCAAAGAAATGGCTGCTGCTATGCCCCTAATAGTATAGTTAGTATCCACAATATTAAAGAAATGGGGCATATAAAGAAAATATATTTCATTCATGTCCCGCAAGCTTCAAACTGCGCGGCATAAATAGACAGTTGACTGCTGATATGCCTCAAATAGGGATAGAGAAAGTGGGAAAAACGGAGAAAGGGGGTAGAGGGATTAAAAAAAGTTATCTATGCCTCATTTTGTTTGAAATAATAATGAATAATTGATTCAATCTGATAAATATTTAGAGGTGCGTTACGAGTCTCGTAGGTTGTAATTAAATTTATGGAGGGAATTATGTTATTTGAACAATAGATCTGGAGCTTGGAAAATGCATGTTTAGCATAGATAGGATTGTCCATCATACCAAAATGCTCCCAATAGTAAATTTGATTTGTGATAGGGTGAAGAATAGTGAAATCTGGATAGAAAGAGAGATCACCTAATTGTAACAGGCATTCGTAGCGGTATGGTATCTTGTTTTGAAATAGAGCTGTATCAATCATGGCCTCCGATTTTGAGCGAACGAGGTTTGTTGATAGAGATTTATGAATCAGATTATCTGGATGATTTATATTTTTATAATAGATAGCATTAACCCATTCATCATGAGTTTGTAATTTTGGTTTAAAGTATGATTTTAGTAGAGGAAAGTAGCAGGGACTGGATAGAAGGTGTTCAGATTTGTTAGAAGATTTTGCAAGATGATGTAGATATTGAGTACATGCTTTTTTTTCTAGTAAAAGTTCCTCCAACTTATAAGAAAGATACTTCTTTTTTGCAAGTTCTTCAGCTAAAGATTTTTGCGATTTGGGTAAGTAGGTTTGCTGATTTTCCTTGGATATATACCATTTGTATCTGGATTGGTATTGTGTGACAGTGAGTTTACCAGGAGGTAAGTTATTTAATTGCTCCTGTATTGAGTAGATTTTTTGATTGATCATTTCCAACTCTTCTTGTATTATTTGATTTATCGTATTGGTAGCCTCCTTTTGTAAAACTAGATTTTGGGGATATCTATAGTTTACCTTATGAATTGAATAGTGACAACATTAGATTTCAAAAATCAATAGAGAATGATATAATATCATATGGACTAATATAAATTAGCTCCCAGGTAAAAGAATCTAATTATCAAAGACAGGCGGTGTATCCTTTTGAAAAGCATCCGAGGTAACTACTCAGTACAGTTGATATAATCTGTTAGCAGATTGTGCTGAGGTTAATTTTAAAATATGTTAACAGTCTCAACTGTACTGACCCTTTTTCCATTCAGTTTAAATAAAAAGGAGTACAGGAATGAGCCAAATAAAAGAAGTCATAAAAGAGAATAGAAAGGCGATTGCCTTATATGTTATAACAGGTTTATTAATTGCATTTTTAAC
>SVDS01000087.1 GCA_015057715.1 Paenibacillaceae bacterium | reverse complement strand
GAACTGGCCCATCTTGAAATTGTAGCAACCATTGTTCATCAGCTAACCAGAAACCTAACCCCGGAGCAGGTAGTAGAATCCGGATTTGGTCCATATTATATTGACCATACCACTGGAATCTGGCCTCAGGCAGCGGGCGGAGTTCCATTCAATGCATGTGAATTCCAGTCCAAAGGCGACCCAATCACTGACTTGGTAGAAGATATGGCAGCAGAACAAAAAGCAAGGAGTACTTACGACAACATTTTGCGTGTTATTACTGATCCTGATGTGTGTGACCCTATCCGATTCTTACGGATGCGTGAAATTGTTCATTTCCAGAGATTTGGTGAGGCACTTAGAGTCACCCAGGATAATCTGGACAGCAAAAACTTTTATGCATTTAATCCCAGCTTTGATGTTAAAACAAAATGTAAATAGGGTTAATGATTACCCAGACATAATGAAAGAGAGCGCCGATTCACTTTTCGTGGGTCGGCGCTTTCGTTCTATAATTCTATAAATTGGTAGTAGCCATTGTTCTTGATGGATATATAAAGAGATTGTGAAAGCCATTAAAAAATTAACGTTGATAGTTAGTAGACTTTTAGTTATTATGAAATTATTAAAAATAAAGTCAGGAGAGAAGACATGCTTAAAATTAAAATAACAATAATGGAAAGTAAATGTCGTGGTGGATATCATAAAGCGGGTGAAAGTTTTTATGTTAAAGATTTGTGCCCACCAATATGCCATGAACTCTGGAATAGTGCTTATCCTATGATATATGCACTACAAAATGGCACTTTATTAGATTATGGCGAAGGTAAAGACACTCAATTTGATATTAAATGTCCAGATGGAGGACGGGTAATATTACATGGAGAATTGATTAAAGATTAATGTGGAAAAGATATTTTATATTACCAACTATCAGTATTAAGCTGGTAGTTTTTTGTTGCCAAAAACGAGATATACATTGAGAAAATCATTAACTGCAAGAAGAAAGAACCAGCGTAAACATTCGCATTCAGGCCGAAGCGGATGCACTTAAAGGAACCGCCGGTTAGAGGCTGATGCAGAATTATACATATACAAGCCAGTGTCTGGATCCGAAGTGAAGGAAGTCTTCTACAAGGAAGAAGGTGCAGCAAGGAGCTCAAAGAAATAGATAATCACTGCCCAGGCTTATCTCGTTAGAAAGTTTGGAACCCTGATCGGTAGCAATGAAGGTATGACTATAAGTCTGCAAAGAAATTGTGAGAGGAATCAGTACTTTGGAAACTTATTATTGATAGTTAGTAATATTTAGGTTAAAATTATAATCTAAAGAGATATGTAAAGGTGGAATGGTTATGATTATTGATGGAAATAATAAAGAGAAAGAAGCTATGAAAGCTTTTCATCAAGGAAACCGGAAAGAAGGCTTAAAGCTTCAGGAAGAATTTGCGGCAGAGTTCCGGGAAGAATATAAAGAAAAGGATCATTGCTCATGCAAAAAAGCTTGCAGATATCATGGAAATTGTAAAGAATGTGTAGCTATTCACAGAGCACACCAAGAGCACTTGCCCAATTGCATGCGACCGATTGTAAATAAAAAGCTTATAATTCTTTCAGAACTTACTGAACATACATTAGCAAATGAAATAGAGCCGCCAAAGGAAATTATAAGGCCAGAAAAACAAGAAAATTAAAAGCATTCAGGAAAAACTATTAACTATCTGTTGGTGGTTTTTTTGTTGTTATAAATAGATATTTGGTGAAAACGGATATATGAAAACAGGTTGGATTCAGTAGCATATATGTTAGAAAAATACAACAAAAACATTAATCTGCACATAGAAGCGTTTATTCTGACATAAACTGCCCAGACGAAAGGAAGGAGCCGGTAAGATCAAAGGATCCTACCGGCTTATATAAATGTAAAGGATATTACCTGTAACAAATATTACTATACTCTTTGGTTATGTAGAAAAGTTGTGGAATATGTGAAGATTTTGTGAGAGAAGAGTTAGCAGCAAATATTGATAATTTATAAATACAATGGTATTCTGTTTGTGTAGACTATCATGTTACCTGTAAATTAAATTTTATTGGAGGAAATGTGAATGAAGAAAACTGTAATTTTAGTATTGCTTGCCACTACATCAATCCTGGGTCTCATATTACCCCAACCTATAAAAATAGTTGTTTCATTGCTTATATTAATTCCACTTATTATATACGTTATCGTTGATATAGTTAAATATGGTAATAAATAAATGACTTTACTTTTGTACAATCAAATTCATCCGGAAATCCACAATAAAGTCAATAATATCTACAATCATATCAAGTAAGCTATCCAGTTTAATTCTCCTTTTTATATATAACAGTTTATTAAAAAACATACTAATTCGGTAGTTGGCAGATTGTAGTTATTAGAATTTGTAATTTCTAAAGTCTGATGATTATCATGTAATATTAGCAGGAATATAAGCTGAAAGTGAATGGAGGTAAATCGATGTATGAGAGAATGCTTGAAAAATCAATTCGCCCTAACATATCTAATATGATTGAATGGTGTGGGGCGAGTGAAAAACTATTTTCTGAATTAGAGCAGTTCATGACAGAGGTGAAACATGCTCAAAGTGAGATACGCTTTCCTTATGGCAACTGCTATGGCTGGTGTGTTACCTACCGTAGAAATAAAAAGCTGCTTTGTGATGTTTTTCTCGAATGTGATGCATTTAATGTTATGCTGAGGTTATCCGATGATTCATTTCAAAAGGTATATCATTCCTTTACACAATATACACAGGAACAAATAGACGCCAAATATCCTTGTGGTAGTGGCGGATGGATTCATTACCGAATTACAAACAAAGAGCATTTGGACGATATTATGAAATTGTTGGAATTAAAATAAAAACTATTTAAGGCAATTGTTTTTAAATCATATGTTTAGATGAGGAATTTTGTAAGATTTTACGTGCTTATAGTTGATTAATGTTTTTGCCAGACGAATCTATTAATAAACTGATTACATCATCCCCAATGGGGACATGGGCCGGCCTCTCGCATTGGAGCTGCAGCCATAAGCAACCAGATCAATGGACTATCAGACTGATCTGTTATGTCTAAAATAGAACATTATATGTCGTATATAATTGACATTAAGTAGAATATATAGTAATATAGCCATGTGGAGGTGATTGCAGTGGGTCGAAATATACCGATAAAAGTTGCCCGTGCCCAACTGGATCTGACACAAAAAGAACTGGCTGAGAAAGTGGGAATTTCACGGCAGACCATGAATGCTATAGAGCAAGGTGAATACAATCCAACGATAAAATTATGCCGGGCTATTTGCCGAGTATTAGGAAAAAGTCTTGATGATTTATTTTGGGAGGATGATAATAATGAATAGAAAAAAGAATAATTTAGATGAAATGCAGGAGCAAAAGTTATTAAAGATCGAACACTACGGATTCTGGATTGTATATTGGGGACTGTTAGCTACGATACTGCTACAGGTAACCTTGTCAACAGATGGGGATAACTTATTCCGTAATATTGCAGGTGAATGGGTGGTATTTATGCTTGTTTCCATATACCTGCTTATAGCATGCCTGATCAATGGTATATGGGACAGGAGATTGAAACCCAATTTTAAAACAAACGTCATGCTTAGTCTGATATCTGGGGTATTGTGTGGAATTCTTTTCTTTGCAACATCTTATTATAAATATGGTAAATTAGCAGGTGCAGTTGCCACGGGGGGATTTATATTCGCGCAAATTTTTATATTAACCCTTGGTGCATTAACGCTTTCTGTATTTATATATAAAAAAAGAGTACAAAAACTTGAAGCAGAGAGTGAATCCGCTTCGAATAAAAATTGATGAGGTTTAGCGCAATTTAACTAAAGGAGGACGTTGGTTTATTTTCTGTGAATCAGCGTCCTAATTATACTTCATCTTAATAAAATAATTTTTCAACTTTATTGCATATTCTAAGCGCTCTTTTGGTTTGGTATTTTCTCTTTCTGACTTATAAAGATTATCATTTTTATATCTTGGAAATACATGGAGATGATAATGCCAAACATCTTGATTACCACAGGGTTCATTATGCTGTCTGGAAGATACTCCGTCACATTTGTAAGTTTCCTTTAATGCTATTGCGATATCTTTTTCTAAATCATGTATCCGGTAAGAAATTTCAGATGGTAAATCGTATATGTTCTCGATATGTTTATTAGGTATTATAATAACGTGACCCTTATTATTTTTCCACCAGCAGGATGATATAAATGCAGTAACATAATTATCTTGAAATATGATATCGTTCTGTTTTGTATTTATATTTTCATTTTCAATTCCCTTTGCAATTAAGCAAAAAGGGCAGACATAGCCTGAAGGTGCATGATTGTACATATCTTTTCCCCCTTAAACTAATTCAAATATTAATAATTATTATATAAGTATATATAACTACTATAAAAATATCAATCATTAGAACTATTTAGAAATTATTACTTTTAATATATTGTACCAATGTCTTTTAATTTGAAAAAATATGAGATAAAATAGTGATAAAAAATTATATAAAACGGATAGGCAGACCACCCTGCTTTTTGTCTGTTGTACTTAAAATCACGTCCTTAGAGTTGGAGGAAGCCGACAAGATGGGGGAATCCTGTCGGCTGTATGAAAAAAAGTTTTATTTAAAAGGTTATTGACCTCTTTACAATTATTAATATAGCGAAAAAATGTGACGGGAAATTGATAGATTTGTGAAGAGATTGTGAAAAGATACATCAGTGTGGCAGAATATAGTAATAAGAAAATGAGGTGAGAGTCAGTGAAGGTGGGAGAAGTATGTTTGTTCACGAAAGATGTTGTTCGATTATCAAATTTCTATAAGTCCATATTTGATATTGATAATGGAAGTAATGATAATATTCATCAGTTTATCATCTCCGAGGAAACAACCTTGAGTGTTTATAATGATGGAGTGGAGCGAGTGATGAATGCTCAAAATATATGTATAGCGTTTACGGTAGATGATGTGGATTTTCAGTATGAAAGATTAACAACCCTTGGTGTCAAGATCCTGGAACCTCCAACAATAAGACCGTGGGGAGCAAAAAACATGAGCTTTCTGGATCCTGATAATAACTTAATTGTATTTAGAAGTTTTCTTGAAAAAGAGTATGGAAATGTTAGTAATTCACCCTCCCTACCCCCAAAAAAGGGAGGAGCCGACAAGATGGGGGATCCTGTCGGCTATATGAAAAAAAGTCTTATTTAAAAAGTTATTGGCCTCTTTACATTTACTAATATACTGTGAAAGTGTGACAGGAATTTGAAGGATTTGTGAAGAGTTTGTGAAACTGGCTGAGATGAAGGATTGATATAAACAAACAGACTACCAATGAAACGAGGATTTAACATGCGTGAATATTTTATCAAAACAGTAAGAATTGGATTCTCAAGATGGAATAATGCCGATTTTAATCTTGCATCCCAGCTATGGGGAGAAGAGGAAGTCACCCGGTTTATCTGTTCCACAGGTAGGTTTACACAGCCGCAGAGGCAGCGAAAGCCGCTATGGATTACAGCTTTCACATGTTAAATGCTAAAAAACTATATGCAGGTCATCATCCTGAAAACATAGCATCAAAAAAGCTGTTGATGAAATTGGGTTTTCAATCCATTGGCAAAGATTTTTATTTACCAACAGGGCTGTATCACCCGTTATATGAGATGGTGAACCGTTAATAATACAGGAAATAAATTACGACCCATGTATAAAAAAAGTAAGTTGTTTATGGTGACAAACTTAATGTTTTCTATACAGAAACCAGTTCTTTTGTATCAAAAATCTTTCTATTTCAACAAAAGTTTCCTTTATTCGATTGACGGAGACCCCTGATACTAGTAAAATAAAGACAAATATGAAAGAGGATGGGGCATTATTTATGGATAACAGAAATAGCATTTTGACAGATACACTCCCGGATCAGGCTATTTTCGCTCTGGATATTGGAACCAGAAGCATCATTGGCATGGTAGGATTGCCGGATGGGGACAGAATACATATCGTTGCCATAGAGAGAGCCGAGCACACCAAGCGGGCGATGATTGATGGACAGATCGAAGATATTGATCAGGTTGCAAAAATTGCCGGACAGGTGAAAGACAAACTGGAAAAAAAGCTGGGCTGCAAGCTGTTAAAGGTTTGTGTGGCAGCCGCGGGAAGAGCACTGAGAACAGAAAGTGTGACCTATGAGATGGAGCTTGCCAGAGCTCAGAAGATTGATGCAGAATCCGTCAGCAGACTGGAAGCGGGGGCCATCAGTGAAGCGGAGAAGCAGTTTATGAACCGGGAGGGAAGGGATACTGACCGTCAGTTTTATCTGGTTGGTTATACCGTCAGCAGATATTTCCTGGATAATTATATGATCTCCAACTTAATTGATCATCATGGAAGAGTTTTAAAGGCAGATATTATTGCAACATTTCTTCCCACCGAGGTTGTAGAAAGCTTGTACTCTGCCATGCATAAAATCGGTCTTGAGGTAGCAAGCCTGACTTTGGAGCCGATTGCCGCCATCAATGCGGCTATTCCCCAGAATATCCGCCTTCTTAACCTTGCCATGGTGGATATCGGTGCAGGTACCTCTGATATCGCTGTATGCCGGGATGGAAGTGTGACTGGTTATACCATGGCCATACTCGCAGGAGATGAGATAACGGAATCCATTATGAAGGAATACTTAGTTGATTTCGGGACTGCGGAAAAAATCAAATCTCAGATTGATGAAACAGAGGAACTAAACTTTACAGATATCCTTGGGTTTGAGCAGACGATCACCAGGGAAGCCATTTTTACCAGTATCAAAGAGGCATCTTCCAGGCTTTGTCAGGAAATCTCAGACAAAATACTGGAGGTGAATGGCGGTATGCCGTCAGCTGTCTTTCTGGCAGGCGGTGGCAGCAGGCTGTCCGGACTGAAAGAGGGAATTGTAGAACATTTAAAAATTGATTCCAAGCGTGTTGCCATTGCAGGAAATAATTTTAAGATTAACGCTTATTCCGATGAATATGATTTGGAGAATCCGGAATATGCCACTCCTCTTGGAATCGTTATTTCTGCAGGATTTAATATTGTCAATGATGGTTTTCGGGTTATTTTAAACGAACGTCCTGCAAAGCTCTTCCGAGGCGGAACCTTTACCGTTATGGACGTTTTAATGATGAATGGATATAACTATCAGGACATGATCGGGCGTTCCGGTCAGAATCTGATTGTAAGTGTAAACGGCAAACGGACTGTTTTTTATGGTGAGAAGGCGGAGCCGTCTGTCCTCACACTGAATGGAGAGGAAGCACAGCTTTCTGATCAGGTAAGCGCAGAGGACTGGATCGTATTTGTGCCTGCCAGTCACGGAAAGAGCGCTTCTGCCATGCTTTCGGATATTGAGAAGCCGGGAGCCGGAAAGAAGATTTTGGTGAATGGAATAGAGGTAAAAGAAGATCTTCCCTTAAAAACCGGAGACAGCATAGCAATAGAGATAGTCCGGGAAAAGGAAATTCTTCCAGAGGAAAACTGGTATGATGAATCAGAGGAAGAACAAGTCCCGTATCAGGAACCGGCTTCTGTTCCTCAGAATATTCCGGGGATTTTGACTCCTCCGGCACAGATGACGTCTACCGGCATACAGATTGATAAAGAACAACGGTTAAAACTGGATGGACATACGGATGCATCTGCTTCTTCCGATGCAGCGTTTCATAAAAGCAATGGTAAAATCACATTTTTTTTAAATGACAAACCTATGACTTTTCCCATTAAACCGGATCAGCGTCCTTATTATCTTATGGACATGCTGGAATATTCCGGGCTTGATTTTAAAAATCTTACTGGGAAAGTAGTATTGGAGGTCAACGGGGAAAGCAGTTATTTTCAGCAGGAATTAAAAAGCAGAGACCGTATCATGATTTATCAGGTAAATGAATAAAGGGGTGCGTATGGGCGTGTTGAATGTAGTAAAAAGGGATGGAACAGTCACAGGATTTGAATTATCCAAGATCAAAGAAGCAGTTAAGAAAGCCTTTGAGGCAACGGGTAAGTATTATACGGACAGTATTGTCGAGCTTCTGGCACTAAGGGTAGCTTCTGATTTTCAAAATAAGATTCATACGGAGAGTATTCCGGTGGAAGATATTCAGGACAGTGTGGAAAAGGTTCTGGAAGAAACTGGTTATACGGAAGTGGCAAAGGCTTATATTCTCTATCGGAAACAGCGGGAAAAGATCAGAAACTTAGGGAGCACCACCCTGGACTACAAAGATGTGGTAGACCAGTATGTAAAAGTAGAGGACTGGCATGTGAAGGAAAATTCCACGGTAACCTATTCGGTTGGAGGTCTCATTCTTAACAACTCCGGGGCAGTTACCACAAATTACTGGCTGTCTGAAATTTATGACAGGGAGATCGCAGACGCTCATAATCATGGAGAGATCCATATCCACGATCTTTCCATGCTGACAGGATACAGCTGCGGCTGGTCTTTAAAGCAGCTTTTATTAGACGGACTGGGCGGAATCAGCGGAAAGATCACGGCTTCACCGGCAAAGCATCTGGCCACATTGTGTAATCAGATGGTAAATTTTCTTGGTATCATGCAGAATGAATGGGCTGCCTCCCAGTCATTTTCATCCTTTGATACCTATCTGGCGCCTTTTATCAAAGCAGATGGACTGACTTACGATAAAGTAAAAAAATGTATGGAGGCCTTTGTGTTTGGAGTAAATACCCCAAGCCGCTGGGGAACTCAGGCGCCATTTTCCCATATATCCCTTGATTTGACGGTACCAGAGGATATGAAATCCCAAAAGGCCATTGTAGGCGGGAAGTTTATGGATTTTACCTACGGAGACTGTCAGGCAGAGATGGATATGGTGAACCGTGCCTTTTTAGAGACAATGCTGGAAGGAGATGCCGGAGGAATGGGATTTCAGTATCCGATTCCGGTATTTGGGATAACAAAGGAGTTTGACTGGTCCGATTCGGAGAGAAACCGCTTGTTATTTACACTGGCATCTCATTATGGAACTCCTTACTTTTCCAATTACATCAATAGCGGTCTTACTCCAGGAGACGTACGGGCATTCACACCCAATAGTATCCCTGATTTTACAAAGCTGCGCCATAAAGCCGGCGGATTTTTCGGATATGGAGAACATACCGGTTCCATCGGTGTGGTCACTCTTAATCTGCCGAGAATCGCATACCTTGCCTCTGATGAAGCTGACTTTTATCAGCGTTTGGACTGTGTGGCAGATCTTGCCGCCAAATCTCTTGATATCAAGCGAAACGTAATAACCAGACTTTTGAAAAATGGACTTTACCCCTATACAGCCTGTTATCTGGAGAATTTCACCAATCATTTCTCATCCATCGGCATTGTGGGAATGGATGAAGCCGGAAAGAATGCAAAATGGCTGGGAAGGGGAATGGAATCAGAAGAAACTCAGGCATTTGCAGTTAATGTGATGGAACATTTAAAGAAAAAACTGATTGATTATCAGCAGCAGTATAATAGTCTGTATAGCCTTGAGGCAACTCCTGCTGAATCGGCGGCATACCGGCTGGCTCTCATTGACAGAGAAGAATATCCCGGGATAAGATCTGCAGGTGATCAATCACCTGTACCCTATTATACCAACAGCACCAAGCTGGCGGCAGACTGGGGAGGCAGCCTTTCTCAGGCACTGATGATTCAGAATCGTGTTCAGCCTTTGTATACGGCGGGTACTGTATTTTCTGTCTTCATGAAGAAGGAGGAAAAGGATTATCGGACTGTCAGAGATGCGTTAAGGCGCATGACAAATCAGTATGAAATTCCCTACCTGACATTTACACCTGTATACTCCGTCTGTCAGAGCTGCGGCTATCTGCCGGGTGAGCAAAAAATCTGTCCCAAGTGCGGGAATGAGACGGATATTTACAGCAGAATAGCGGGATACTACCGACCTGTAAATGACTGGAATGAAGGAAAAGCCCAGGAGTTTAAAAATAGAAAAATGATGACTTTAGATTGAAAAATTTCACCATTTTAACTCACATATGAAAGACTTGGGCATAAGATATATTACGAACTGATTAAACAGGAGTAAATGAAAATGAGTTGTAATAATTGGAATAACGGATGCAATTGCAACTGCCCAAGCGGAAATAGCAATGCAAATAATTGTAATAACAAATGTAATGACAAATGCAGTGATGTCAGTGATGCAACAACTGGAAACGGCAACATGAACATGTGCTATCGTCAGGGATATGCATGCGGCTTTAAAGATGGTTATGAGACCGGATTCCGTGATGGATTCTGGAGCGCAAATGGCTGTGGAAGAACCTACAGCGGTTCTGTAATGGGATCTACGGATTCCGGATGTGGATGCAAATAATTCGGTGAACGAAAAGTTCCGGCTTTCATTTTGAATGCCGGAACTTTTTTGTTTTGGGCAGATTCAGGATCTGGAAAATTTTAACTAAATAAAAATTGCCTACTTTGTCTAATATGTATATTGAAAAAAGATTAGCATTGTGTTAGCATAAATACAAGTCATAGAATTTGTATACAAACTTTCACATTTGAATACAAACTAATTTTAATGACGAAATAACTGACCAGAATAAAAGCAAAGGAGAATCACGAATATGGATAACTTTACAAAACAGTTTTCTCTTGAAGGAAAAGTTGCACTTGTAACAGGCGCTTCTTATGGTATTGGCTTTGCGATTGCTAAGTCTCTTGCAGAAGCTGGCGCTACCATTGTTTTTAATGATATTAAGCAGGAATTAGTAGACAAAGGAATTGCAGCATACAAGGAAGAGGGCATTACTGCTCACGGATATGTTTGTGATGTTACGAGCGAAGAGGCTGTAAATGCCATGGTTGCTCAGATAGAAAAAGAAGTAGGCGTAATCGATATCCTGTTTAATAACGCAGGTATTATCAAACGTATTCCGATGTGCGATATGACAGCAGAACAGTTTAGACAGGTAATTGATGTTGACTTAAATGCTCCGTTTATCGTAGCAAAGGCAGTTATTCCGTCAATGATTAAAAAAGGTCACGGAAAGATTATTAATATCTGTTCCATGATGTCTGAGCTTGGACGTGAGACTGTATCTGCTTATGCAGCTGCAAAGGGCGGACTGAAGATGCTGACAAAGAACATTGCTTCTGAGTACGGTGAATTCAACATTCAGTGTAACGGTATCGGACCTGGCTACATTGCAACACCACAGACTGCACCTTTACGTGAGGTACAGGCAGATGGTTCCAGACATCCGTTTGATCAGTTCATCATTGCTAAGACACCGGCTGGACGCTGGGGTGAGGCTGAGGATCTTTCAGGTCCTGCAGTATTCCTTTCCTCTGATGCTTCTAACTTTGTCAATGGACATATTCTTTACGTTGACGGCGGTATTTTAGCTTACATCGGTAAACAGCCACAGTAATTGCATGCCCTTACAGGGAAGTCCCCAGTGGGATAAACATGGCCATGATGCCCGCCCTTAACAGGCGGGGGTCATGGCATATTTTATTTAATGATTATGTTTAAATTTTAAGGACGGAGAGGGTTCAATGGAAGGAAAGACCAAGACCTATAAAAACCGTGGCGACCTGGTGTTTGAAACTTTAAAGCAGGAGATTCTGGATCTGGAATTAAAGCCCGGACAGATCATAAGTGAAAATGAGATTTGCGAACGGTTTGGTGTATCGCGGACTCCTGTAAGAGAAGCGGTAAGAAAGCTGCAGGAGCAGGGATTCGTCATATCCGTACCTTATTCCGGTACGCAGGTGACACTTCTTAATCTGGATACCATCAAACAGATGATTTACATGCGCGTTGCCGTGGAAACCATGGTGATGCGTGATTTTGCCAATATGGCAACTCCACTCTGGATGGAGGAAGTCCGGTATATGATCCGCAGGCAGCAGGCGCTTATACTGGAAAAAGGATTTGAACCAGAGCAGTTTTACCGCATGGATGCACAGATGCACGCCATCTGGTACCGGGCGACCGGTAAACGGAAACTCTGGGATATGATACAGGCACAGCAGCTTCATTACACCAGATTCAGAATGCTGGATTTTGTGACAGAAACCGATTTTACAAGAATTATCAGAGAGCATACGGAGCTGTTTGAATTGCTGGAAAAAAAGGATATTGAAGGTCTGGAACAATCCCTCAGAGAACACTTGACTTACAGCATGAAACGTATGAAACACCAGATAGAGGTAGAATACAAAGACTATTTTGAAAAGGAAGAGCAGGAGGACGAATGATGACCAGTGTATCCATTACTGTAAAGGGATTAAGTGATACCATAAAAGCGTTTGCATCAGGAGAGGAGCAGGCAGTCCTGGTATATGAAGGCAGTTATGAAGAAGGAGATGCCATTGTATGCAAAACAGATGAGCCTGGCGGACATTACGTAATCCGGATTGATGACTGTATGGATGAATCCCTGGTTTATATAACAAAAACAGAAGTGATTTTTACCATACCCTTTGGAGATAAAAAAGTATCTTACAATCCCAAGGCATTTACCGGAACGAAGCATTACCTTACCATTCGTAAAGCAGGAGAAACAGAAGGAAAACAGTATCGCAATCTTGCAGTCAATGTGATGGACCAGCATGGTGATACCGGCTGTTTTCCTCATGCTTATGCCAATGTAGAAACCAGAGGTGAGGCTGTATTTGCAGCACGCAATGCCATTGATGGCGTTCTTGCCAATGAATCCCATGGCGAATGGCCATATGAATCATGGGGAATTAACCGCCAGGATGATGCAGAAATCACTCTGGATTTTGGACGGGAAGTGGATTTTGACCAGATTGTATTATACACCCGTGCCGATTTCCCCCACGATAACTGGTGGGTGGAAGCAACCTTTACATTTTCAGACGGATCGAGCCAGGTTGTGAAAATGGAAAAAAGCATAAAACCTCATATATTCTCAATAAAAAAGAGCAAGATTACCTGGTTAAAGCTGAGTAATTTAATAAAAGCAGATGATCCTTCTCCGTTCCCTGCCCTTACTCAGATTGAAGTATATGGAAAAGATTCTCTTTAACTTGAAATACCTCTTTTCCTTTTACTGATATTCATGTAAAATATAGGCAGTAAGCATACAGGGTTGACACATAAGGAGGAAGAGTGATGGAGTTTTTATTTCTGGAACCTGTTTTTAAGGAAGCCATCTGGGGCGGCAATAAGCTTCGGACAGTATTTGGATATGACATACCAAGCGATACCACAGGGGAATGCTGGGCAATCAGTGCTCACAAGAATGGGGAATGCCAGATTGCCGGAGGAATTTATGACGGAAAGCTTCTAAGCCGTTTATGGAAGGAAAAACCGGAGATATTCGGTTTTTATCCTGGAGACCAGTTTCCTCTTCTGGTTAAAATCATCGATGCAAAGAATGATTTAAGCATTCAGGTGCATCCGGACGACAGTTATGCAAAAATTCATGAGAATGGTTCGCTTGGAAAAACAGAATGCTGGTATATTCTGGACTGTGAACCGGATACAGAAATCGTAATCGGTCATTATGCCAAAGACCGGGACGAGATGGAATTCATGATACGAAACCATCAGTGGGAGGAATTTATACGGACTGTTCCCATTAAGAAGGGAGACTTCTTCCAGATTAATCCGGGCTGCGTCCATGCGATTAAGGGCGGAACTTTAATTCTTGAGACCCAGCAGAGCAGTGACATCACTTACCGTGTCTATGACTATGACCGTCTTTCAGATGGAAAACCAAGACAGCTGCATGTGGAACAGAGTATTGCCACCATAAGAGCACCATTTAAGGAGAATCAGACAACAGCTGTAACAGAGAAGCTATCCGGGGCTGTGCATACACATTTAATCACCTGTAAGTACTACTCCGTGGACAAGTATGACATTGATGGGGTGTTTTCAAAAGATTTTTCTAAGTTTTTTACCAATGTCAGTGTGATAAGCGGAAAAGGATCCATTAATGGAATCCCACTAGAAGCAGGTCAGAATTTTATTATTCCGGCAAAGAGTAAAGAGTGCAGATTTGAGGGGAAGATGTCTGTCATCTGTTCCAATCCCGAATAAAGCAGGAGGAGAAGTTATGAGACTGGGAGCATTAGAAGCAGGAGGCACAAAGATGGTTTGTGCCATAGGCAATGAGAACGGCGAGATTTTAGAACGGGTTTCCATACCCACGGAGACACCGGAGATTACCATGCCAAAACTGATTGCATATTTTTTGGATAAGAAAATTGAAGCATTGGGAATCGGATGCTTCGGTCCCATTGATCTTAACAGGAATTCAGATACGTATGGCTATATTACCACCACTCCCAAGCTCGCGTGGCTGAACTATGATATTGTGGGAGCATTTAAAGAGGCTTTAAAGGTACCCGTGGGGTTTGATACGGATGTGAATGGTTCCGCCCTTGGTGAGGCCACCTGGGGGATTACAAAGGGGCTTGAGAACAGTATGTATATTACTATTGGAACTGGCGTGGGAGCTGGTATTATATCCAATGGAAAGCTGCTTCACGGAATGCTTCACCCGGAGGGCGGACATCTGCTTCTGTCCAGACATCCCGAAGATTCCTTTGAGGGAGCGTGTCCATATCACAAAAACTGCCTGGAAGGCATGGCGGCAGGCCCTGCCATAGAGGCTCGTTGGGGAATGAAGGGAGCACAGCTGGCAGACAGAAAAGAAGTCTGGGAGCTGGAAGCTTATTATATCGCCCAGGCGCTTGTGGATTATATTATGGTACTTTCTCCTCAGCGTATTATTCTGGGAGGCGGTGTGATGCATCAGGAGCATTTAATTCCATTGGTGAGAGAGGAAGTAACCCGTCAGCTGGGCGGTTATATCAAAACCAAAGAACTGGAAGATATGGAGCATTATATTGTTTTACCAAGCCTTAACGACAATCAGGGGATCATAGGTGCCCTGAAACTGGCAGTGGATGAATATCAACTGGAAAAGGTAGGTTAATTGCCATTTTTCTCCTAGTGTAATTCCATTTTATGTATGTTATGATACGTTTTGTAAAGGAAATGTAACATTTGCGTAACAAATAAGGAGGATATTACCATGAGAAAATTACCAGCATTTGTATTAGCAGCAGCAGCTGTATTAACCGTAGCAGGAACACCAATCACAGCACAGGCAGCGACCTGTTCCAGTTCAGTGCCTAATTGTTTTTCATCTAACTGCTATACATCATCCTGTTATGGACAGTCTTTAAACAGTCTGTTAAGCAAGTATGGATGTAACACCAACAGCTCTAACTGCAATACTTCAACTGGCAAGAAAGGTGCATCCTGTACAGGCAAGACCTGCAATACCGGAAGTTCCTGCAATACCCGTCAGCTTTCTTTATTCTTAAGCAGCTGCAGATAATTGAATATTTATTTTTTCATGGGTCGTTCCTCAGGGGTTCGGCCCTTATTTCTTTTTATGACTGTGAAGCAAATGAAAACAGCCACAGGTCTTAACAGGCCTGTGACTGCTGACATAAGGATCATTTTCCTTCATTTACGATTTCTTCCAGAACACGGATCAGGTCGTAAATGTTGTTGATCTGCACATTTCGTTCCAGGATCTGATTTTTTAAATCAATGGAAAGCGTTTCAAATTTTGCCTGGACTGCAGGAGCTATATATGACATGATTATCACCTCACAATTAGAATGTACCAGGCGGAATTATTTATGCGTGAATCCAGATTTGCATAAAATATGGAACTGGCAGACATATTAATTATGAGGTGATAATTATGTCAAAGGATGATACAAAGAAAACAAATTCAGCCAATCAATACAGGGAAGAAAAAGGAAAAGTTGAGAATCAGAACCATACCCACAATTCCCGCAGAGAAGGTATGGGACCGAATACCAAACGAAGATCAGATTAATTAGAAAAGGGCGAAAACCAGGATGCGTTGGTTTTCGCCCTGCTGAGGTTTCATACTTATGATCGGGCAGTTTACAGAACTCATTATCAACCGAAGATACAAAGTCTGACAGCGCGGAAAATGAGTTATTTTACATTGGTAAGGCGGATTTGCGGCGGCTTGCGCTCGTTTTTGTGCTCCCCGGTAATGTTTTGATATCTCGTTCTGTAATAATAATATATGCATGTTCTTATATTGTGTGAACAAGCCGGACATGCCAGCGCTACTCCATTCACATCTTGTCTTTAAGCACCATATAATACATTATAATTTGAAAAGGGGGTAGTAAACAATGGGATGCTTCTGGGGTTGCGGAAATCGCTGTAATAATAATTGTAATGGCAATTGTAATGGTAATTGCAATAATAATAACGACTGCGATGATGATGAAGTTGACTGCTCAGAGGAAGTCAGAAGAGCTTACTGGGCTGGATATAGAGCTGGCTGTAATGATCCTCGGTGCCATCGTCGTTTTGATGATGATGACGATGATTGTGGCTGCAATTAATTCTATTAAAGGCGGGTACCCGATTACGGTACCCGCCTTTTTTTACAATTATAAAATAATATATAAATAGTTTGAGCCAGCAGGGAATATAAAATAAACCTTGCTGGCTTAGCTGTAATAAATAAAAATAACTCTGACTTTTTAAAATACAGATAGTTGGTACATTTTCACTTTAACAAATTCACTTTATCAAATGGGTATCTGAAGAAAATGGATCAATAGACGTGATTCGTACATCTGTATAAAATTAAGCTACGTGAACGTTAACTGCCTGAAGACCACGGTTACCGTTGATTGTTTCGAAAACAACAGACTGGCCATCTTCTAAAGACTTAAAACCTTCCATAGCAAGACCGGAGAAATGAACGAAAATATCGTTGCCTTCTTCGTCACAGATGAAACCAAATCCTTTTTGTGCATTAAACCATTTTACTGTACCTTTCTTCATGAAAAGATACCTCCTTAAAATTATTGTGTATTCTGCTTAAAACTAAAAATCGCATATACTTGTAAATCATCAATAGAATAATGACTTACAAATATATGCGAAATCAAAACTTTATTAAAATACTAATCTAATATAACACAGAAGAGAACAATAGTCAATATAAATAAAGCAATTAAAAATTTTCATTCTGCTTTAGAATAATTAATAAAGTTTTCGCAGATGTTTAAGATATTATTGATACAATAGAAACTTATAAAATGATTAAGAGGTGTAAGATGAGTGATATGACAAATGATGCGCAAAACACTGGCTGGAGAGGACTTACCGATGACGAGGTAAACGAGAGGCTGGAACAGGGACAGGTAAATCAGACTGACATATCAACAGGAAAGTCCGTTAAAAATATAATACTATCTAATATACTTACCTATTTTAACCTGATTTTTTTGATTATAGCCATACTTCTGATTTACGTTGGTTCCTACCGCAACCTGACATTTTTACCAGTTATTATAGGGAACATCGTAATAGGTATTGTACAGGAGCTTCGGGCCAAACAAATCCTGGATAAGATGAATTTAATTAATGCCCCCCATTCGATTGTGTTCAGAAATGGAGTACAGAAACAAATTTTATCCCAGCAATTAGTAAAGGACGATATTGTCTTACTATCAGCCGGAAATCAAATCTGTGCAGATGCAATTGTAATTGAGGGCAATATACAGGTCAATGAAGCCCTTTTAACAGGTGAGGCAGATGAAATTGAAAAAATAAGTGGAAGCAGTCTTTTATCAGGGAGTTTTGTGGTATCCGGACAATGTTATGCAAAGCTGGAGCATGTAGGAAATGACTCCTATATAACAAAACTCACGGCTGAAGCAAAAGCCATGGGAAGCGGTGAGCTGTCAGAAATGATACGCTCCATCAATCAGCTGGTCAAATGGATCGGTATAGGAATAATCCCCATTGGTATTCTTTTGTTTTCCCAGGGATATTATCTGAATCATGAAACGATGCAAAAAAGCATTGTCTCCATGGTGGCCGCTATTATCGGTATGATACCGGAGGGACTATATTTACTGACTACCATAGCACTCGCTTTAAGTACCATGCGATTAGCAAAAAAACAGGTCATTCTCCATGATATGAAAAGTATCGAAGCCCTTGCCCGGGTAGACGTACTGTGCGTGGATAAGACAGGAACAATAACGGAACCGGGAATGGAGGTTTTGGAGATTCTCCCAAGTAAAGTAAATTCCCAGATGATAAAGACGAAAGAAGAACTTGAGCTGCTTTTAACGGATTATGCTATGTCCATTCCAGATGATAATGCAACAATGCATGCAATCCGGGAGTATGCTGCATCACTTAATAACAATTCAAAAAAACGGGAAACAATTGAGGTTATTCCATTTTCTTCTACTACAAAATACAGCGGGGTATCATTTTCAGATGGGAGCTTCTTACTTGGGGCACCTGAATTTGTAATGCGGGAAGAGTATCCTTTCGTACTTCCTGAAATCAGCTCTTATATTAAAAATGGTCACAGAGTCCTTTTGCTGGGAAAATATGAAGGAAGCAGTCTGAAGGATGGACTGACAGAAAAGGTAGTGCCGTTGGGATATATTATTTTAACAAATTCCATCCGGGAAAATGCAAGAGAGACCTTTTCTTATTTCAAAGAGCAGGGGGTATGCGTCAAAGTCATATCGGGAGACAATCCAGAGACAGTATCGGAGGTTGCCAAACGTGCAGGAATAGAACATGCAGATCAGTTCATAGATGCAGGGACACTGGATACAGACAGTAAGCTTACAAGTGCTTTAGAGGAATATACGGTTTTCGGGCGTGTTACGCCCAAACAGAAACAAAAGCTGGTACAGGCACTTCAAAAGGCCGGTCATACGGTTGCTATGACTGGAGACGGAGTAAATGATATTCTTGCAATGAAGGATGCGGATTGCAGCGTGGCAATGGCATCGGGAAGTGAAGCCGCTGCACAGGCGGCTCAGGTGGTTTTACTGGATTCCGATTTTGCTCATATGCCCAACGTGGTAATTGAAGGAAGACGAGTAGTAAATAATGTACAGCGATCGGCGGTATTATTTTTGGTGAAGAACATCTTCTCCATATTGCTCGCCCTGCTTTCACTGGTAATTTCGTTTACCTACCCACTGGAACCGTCCCAAATATCGCTGATCAGTATGTTTACCATAGGTTTTCCCGGATTTTTGCTGGCATTGGAACCAAATAAGAACCGCATTAAAGGTCATTTCCTGAAAAATGTGCTGATTAAGGCACTTCCTGCAGGTTTGACAGACGTACTGGCAGTGGGAGCCCTGGTGGTTTGCGGAGAAGTATTTTCACTTCCTAAAAATGATATTGCCACTGCATCTACCATGCTTTTGTCTGTGGTGGGCTTTATGATACTTACTAAAATCAGTGCGCCTCTCAATCCTTTGAAAAACGGCATTATAATATTTAATATACTGGGTTTGGTATTTTGCGGGATCTTTCTTCATCAGCTGTTTGCCATAAGTGAAATGTCTAATATATGTGCGCTATTATTGATCGTTTTTTCCTTTGCTGCAGAGTCTCTATTCCGGTATCTGACCATTGGGATTGAGAAGCTGGATGAATTGTATAGTAAGATCAGACAAAAGAAACAATAATTTTATAGATTATAAAACATTAATCAGCCGGTTAATTAACCCATTAATATCTAACTGTCCATAACCCCATACATTATTGGGATAGAGATAGGAGCTGCTGCGTTTTGCTCCACGGGCAATCATGCGGTTAATCTGTTTTCCGGTAAGAGAGGTAAAATTCCCTTTGCACAGAGTCCATTCCATGACCATGGCAATTCCCCCCGCCGCCTGGGCAGCCGCAGCTCCTGTTCCGCTCATAGTTCCATACCGGTTTTGGGGAAGTGCGCATGGGATCTGGTAACCGGGAGCTGCAATGTCTGGTTTGACCAGTCCGCTGCTGGTATAGCCTCTGCCGGACTGTACTAAGATTGTGCCGTCAATCTGGTTGTAGGCCGAGGTAGTCAGAGTATTAATTGAATTTCCCGGATTGGTTATGGTAGTATCGGGACTTGCATTTATAAAGTAGGTATAATCCGATATGAGATTACCAGCCGGAAGCCAGGAATTAAAATAAAAAGGCTGGTTTTCCGTGCTGTCCAGACGGAAGGTCCAAATTCCTGGTTCAGCCAGGTCAAAGCGTATTAAGATCAGCTGCTGCCCGGTTTCTTCCTCAAAAATAATATTATTTACCCATACCATACCCAGGTCAAAAGCAAATTTGATACATTCATTAAAAGAAGGTTCAATTTTATATGTGATCAATCGATACGGAGAAATAATCTGGATTGCGGGTCTGCCAGGAATGTCGGGCCATATTTCCATAGATAATTTTTTATCATCATTACTTATGTTCAACTGGAATTCGGTGCTATAGGGAGGCGAATCAATGCTTCCAAAATAGTGCCGGCCCCGGTTTCCCTCATCACCTGCAGCAATGGAAACATTAACACCTGATAAGAGCAGAAGATTCGCCAGATACTGGCTCATTACGCCCTGCCCGTCATGACTTCCCTGACTGGTTCCCATTGCAATACAAATCACAAGGGGGCGCTCCATTTTTTTTGCTTCTTCAACCAGATAACGGATACCAAGAATAATATCAGATTCCTGAAAACACAGTTCATCCTCTGGTATTAAAAAAACATTTCTCAGATTTTTCTTTGCCTCTTTTAATTTCACCACAACAAGTTCGCTATAGGGAACAATTCCACTAAATGAATTTTTAGTGTCTATACTGCCTGATATAATGCTGGCTATGGCGGTTCCATGGCCGATCGTATCAACTGTGGGGACTAGTGACAGTGTATCATTGGAAAGTAGTGCGGCATTGATCTGCTGCTTACTGTATTCTGTACCATAGGTAAAGTTTTCAGGAGATACCCCGCTCTGGTCAGTCTGATCCCAGAGGGAGACGATACGTGTGGAACCATCTGCATTACGGAAAGCCGGATGCTGATAATCGATCCCCGTGTCTACAATGCCAACCAGTGTACATTGCCCAAGAAGATTGTAATTGGTATTGTTTTCCACTGTTTTATTGGCTGAAAATTCATCACTGGCAGAGGAGGCAAGGGTATAAACGGATGGGAAGGCATAATAGGGAGTGTGTCCGATATCACAAACGTCCATCGCACTTCTGGAGATATGCAGCAATGAATGAGCATCATTTAATAATGTGATGTTATCTCCGGTACTATATCTGGGTATCATGGAGTTATCAATGATAAAATCGTAATAATTCTCATCCAATATTTTTTGCATAACCGGCATCCGATCTGTTTTACTTATGGTATATAGTATGCGGATGCCTGTTATGTATTCTTTCTAAGTAGGGCGGACTGGGTAATTAGATAAATTTACACCCATTTGCCAGCAAGGCCTTTTTTACGTCTTCTAAACGATCTTCTTTTAAAAATATGTAATCCGTATCATAAGTGGCTACAACCAAAATGCAGGTCTTCTCATCAGCAATAATTTTAGATAAGAATGCAATCATGCCATACTTTTCAAATGATGCATCCTCCGCAATCCGGAAACAACGCCATCCATGTTCTGCAGTCAGATTTATTTCTGGCATATGATCGGTTTCGCATATCAACGATAATTCGTTATCGGTCTTGCTGATAAATGTAAAGTCATGTTTTAAAAGCTCAGTACTTATTTCTTTCAGCTTACATATAGAAAACTTCCTGTCAATAATCTGTAAATCCATTTCATTTCCTCCTTATTAAAAAAGTCCAGAATATCATACCTTCAATGGCCTAATGGTATGAAATCTGAACGCTGGTGTGAAACTTTACCCGGCGGCAAAGTCTGCGTGAATAATTATAAATAATTGCGTATAATTTATCACAATTTATGTTTGAGGTCAAGTAGTTTTAGAAAATGGGGGATAGGGTTATTCTGGTTGGATTTTGAGCCAGTAAATTGACGTTTACCGTTAATCGTACTTTAGAAATTGGAAATTGACACTTAGTTTTAAATTCTATAATCTGTAATGAAAGGAAACGTACAAAAAAGATAAGTCGTGAAATATGATATCAGAAAATAGAATGTAATCTGAGGAGGATTTTATGATAACAACAAAAAGATTAGTAATAAGACCTTATTCCGATGGAGACCAAGAGGATATGGCCGCATTGTTAATGAATGAAATTGTTAAGAAAACCTATATGATATCTGACTTTAATACGAAAGAAGAAGCGTATTCTCTGTTTAAGAAAATTCAGAAGCTTTCTTATTCAGATGACCATTATGAATTTGGTATTTATAAGGATAGCCAATTAATTGGCTGGGTTAATGATGTATCTAATGATACAGTTAAAGTAGAACTGGGTTATGTTATTAATCCGAAGTATCATAATAATGGTTATGCAACAGAGGTGTTAAAAGCGGTTATAGAAGATTTATTTATGAGGGGATATAATGAAGTTATTACGGGTACTTTTGACACAAATAAAGCGAGTATTCGGGTGATGGAGAAATGTGGTATGAAACGAATT
>SVDS01000086.1 GCA_015057715.1 Paenibacillaceae bacterium | reverse complement strand
TTTAAGCAGATAACGGGAATCGGACCCGCCTCCTCAGCTTGGGAAGCTGATGTTCTACCAATGAACTATATCTGCATGCTATTGTTTGACACGTTCTGTATTATATCATAAATGACTGTAATATTTCAATAGGTTTTTCTGAAAATTGGTAAAAAATTCCCCTTAAACTTGCCAAAAACGGAAAAACCATTGTATAATAGGTAATGATAATACAAGATGTGGAGGAGTAACATGGCGAAAACGCAGTATAATGCGGACAGTATTACCGTGCTGGAAGGCCTTGAGGCGGTACGGAAACGTCCGGGAATGTATATAGGAAGTGTTGGGACAAAGGGACTGAATCATCTGATTTATGAAATTGTTGATAACGCAGTGGACGAGCACCTGGCAGGTTTCTGTAATCAGATCTGGGTGACACTGGAGGCCGATGGGTCCTGTACAGTCAAAGACTCTGGCCGCGGTATTCCGGTTGAGATGCACAAGAAAGGTGTTTCAGCGGAACGAGTGGTTTTATCTACTCTACATGCGGGCGGTAAATTTGACAACGATGCATACAAAACCAGCGGAGGACTTCACGGCGTAGGTTCTTCCGTGGTAAATGCCCTGTCTGATTACATGAGTGTCAAAGTATATAAAGATGGTCTGATTCATTATGACAAATACGAGCGGGGCATACCAACGGTGGAGCTGATGGATGGCCTGCTTCCTACGTTGGGAAAAACCAGAGAGACAGGAACGGAAATCAATTTCCTTCCTGATGAGACTATATTTGAAAAGATACGTTTCAAAGCGGAATGGCTGAAAAGCCGTCTTCACGAAACGGCATACTTAAATCCTAATCTTCATATCTCTTACACTAATAAGAGAGCAGGAGAACAGGAAAAGGTGGAATTTTATGAGCCGGAAGGAATTGTTGCTTACGTAAAAGAATTAAACGCCGGAAAAGAAGCTGTTCATGATCCGGTTTATTTTAAGGGAACCGTTGATAAGGTTGAAGTAGAAGCAGCCATTCAGTTTGTGGATACGTTTGAAGAAAATATACTTGGTTTCTGTAACAACATATTTACTCAGGAGGGCGGAACACATTTAGCCGGTTTTAAAACCCGATTTACTCAGTTGATTAACAGTTATGCCAGAGAACTTGGTATTTTAAAAGAAAAGGATGCCAACTTCACAGGGGCAGACACGAGAAATGGTCTGACTGCGGTGATTGCAGTCAAGCATCCAGATCCGATCTTTGAGGGACAGACAAAAACAAAGCTTGCCAGTGCAGACGCCACAAAAGCTGTTTTTACAGTGGCAGGCGATGAGCTGCAGCGCTATTTTGACCGAAACTTAGAAGTGCTTAAATCCGTTATCAGCTGTGCAGAAAAGTCAGCAAAGATCCGCAAAGCAGAAGAAAAAGCTAAAACCAATATGCTCAGTAGGTCAAGATTTTCTTTTGACAGCAACGGAAAGCTGGCTAACTGTGAAAGCAGGGATGCTTCCAGATGTGAAATATTTATTGTCGAGGGAGATTCGGCCGGCGGCTCTGCCAAGACGGCCAGAAACCGACAGTATCAGGCCATACTGCCCATTCGCGGTAAGATATTAAATGTGGAAAAGGCTTCCATCGATAAGGTATTGGCAAATGCTGAAATTAAAACAATGATTAATACCTTCGGCTGCGGTTTCTCAGAGGGTTATGGCAATGATTTTGATATTACAAAGCTTCGTTATGATAAAATCATTCTTATGACCGATGCCGATGTGGATGGCAGTCATATTGATACGCTGCTGTTAACATTTTTATACCGGTTTATGCCCGAATTAATTTACGATGGCCATGTTTATATCGCTATGCCACCGCTGTTCAAGGTGATTCCAAAGCGGGGAGAGGAACAGTATCTTTACGATGAAAAAGAGCTGGAGCGTTACAGAAAAACACATACCGGCGAATTTACCCTTCAGCGTTATAAAGGTCTTGGAGAGATGGATGCAGAACAGCTTTGGGAAACAACTCTGGATCCGGAACGGCGTGTATTAAAACAGGTTGAAATTGAAGATGCACGGATGGCCTCAGAAATAACGGAAATGCTTATGGGAAGCGATGTACTTCCCAGAAGACAATTTATTTATGAGCATGCGGATGAAGCGGAGATCGATGCGTAAGGAGAAGGAATATGGCAGAAAAAATTATTAAGACAGAGTATTCCGAGGAAATGCAGAAAAGCTACATGAACTACTCCATGAGTGTCATTACAGCACGAGCTATCCCGGATGCGAGAGACGGATTAAAGCCGGTGCAGCGCCGCGTACTTTACGATATGAGCGAACTGCATTTAAATCATGATAAACCACACAGAAAATCAGCACGAATCGTAGGCGATACCATGGGTAAATATCATCCCCATGGTGACAGTTCCATCTACGAGACTCTGGTTGTAATGTCCCAGGTATTTAAAAAAGGAGTTCCGCTGGTAAACGGGCACGGTAACTTCGGTTCCATAGAAGGTGACGGGGCAGCGGCCATGCGATACACCGAAGCAAGACTGGAAAAGTTTGCCGAAGAGGTTTATTTAAAAGACCTGGATAAAACCGTTGAATTTATTCCCAATTACGATGAGACGGAAAAAGAACCGGAGGTTCTTCCGGTTAGAGTTCCCAATCTGCTGATTAATGGTGCGGAAGGAATTGCAGTCGGCATGAGTACCAGCATTCCTCCCCATAATTTAGTCGAAGTGGTGGACGCGGTTCAGGCATATATAGATAATCCGGATATTTCTGTAAGAGAACTGATGGAATACCTGCCGGGATCTGATTTCCCGACAGGTGGAATTATTGCCAACAAAAGCGATCTTCCCTCGATCTATGAAACCGGAATGGGGAAAATAAAGCTTCGGGGAAAAATTGAAGTAGAGCTTGGTAAGCGAAAAGCCGATAAGGACAAGCTGATTATTACCGAGATTCCATATACCATGGTTGGAGCCGGAATCAATAAATTCCTTATAGATATAGCTGATCTGGTAGAGAATAAAAAGCTTACAGATGTAATAGATATTTCCAATCAGTCCAATAAGGAAGGAATCCGTATCGTCTTAGAACTTCGTAAAGATGCGGATGTAGAGAAAATCAGAAACATTCTTTATAAAAAGACAAAATTGGAAGATACCTATGGCGTCAATATGCTTGCAATAGCGGATGGACGCCCGGAAATCCTGAATTTAAAAGGTATTTTAAAGAATTATCTGGACTTCCAGTACAAAAATGCAACCAGAAAGTATCAGGTTCTTCTGGATAAAGAACTGGAAAAGAAAGAAATAAAAGAAGGTCTTATAAAGGCCTGCGATATTATTGATTTAATTATAGCAGTTTTAAGAGGGTCGAAGAATCTAAAGGATGCAAAAAACTGTCTGATGACAGGTGATATCTCAAATATTTCTTTCCGGGTCAAGGGCTTTGAAGAAGATGCAAAAAAACTGTGCTTTACTGAAAAGCAGGCAAGTGCGATTCTGGAGATGCGGTTATATAAGCTGATCGGACTGGAGATTCTTCAGTTGGAAAAAGAATTCAAAGAAACACTGGCAAAGATAAAAGAGTACGAGAAAATACTTTCCAGCAGAAAGAATATGGATGAGGTCATTAAAAAGGATCTGGATTATATTAAGGCAGAATACGGTACCCCGAGAAAAACTCTGATTGAAGACGGAAAAGAAGCCGTATATGATGAAGCAGCCGTTACTGTTTCAGAAGTTACCTTTGTAATGGACAGATTTGGTTATTGTAAGATACTGGATAAAAATACTTATGACAGAAATAAAGAAACCATTGAAACCGAGAATCCTTTTGTGGTAAACTGTCTGAATACGGATAAAATCTGTATTTTTACTAATACTGGAAATTTGCATCAGATAAAAGTATTGGATATCCCAGGAGGAAAGCTTCGTGATAAGGGGACTCCCATTGATAACCTAAGTAAATATGACGGGTCGAAGGAAGAGATCATTTATTTATCCCATGCAGGCGGATTAAAAGGAAATATGTTTTTATTTGCAACCAGGCAGGCGTTGATTAAGATGGTTCCAGGTGAAGAATTTGAAACCAATAACCGTACTGTGGCTGCAACCAGACTGGTAGATGACGATATGGTAATTTGTGCACTGCCATATGGGGGTCAGACGGATGTAGTCCTTCAGACTTCTTCCGGGGTATTTCTGCGTTTTGCCGCCAATGAGATTCCTGAGATGAAAAAGAATGCCAGAGGGGTAAGAGGAATAAAGCTGTCGCCAGGTGAGAGTCTGGAAGCTGTCTACCTCCTTGGAGATGAACCGGTAATACAATACAAAGAAAAAGAAGTGCATTTAAACCGCTTGAAGATAGGCAAAAGAGATGGAAAAGGCAGTAAGGTTCGCCTTTAATGCTTTACTGCAACATACATTTTAAAGAAATGTCTTCCCGACACGTACAAATGTATTTTTCTGACGAATAAATATTGATTTTTTTTTCACTTTGTTATAGGATAGTTAAGAATTTAGCGTATTATAGTATTACAAAATGAAAAGAAATGAGGAGAGTGCGATGGAAAAGAAGTTGCGAGTTGGTATATTGGGAGCTACTGGTATGGTTGGTCAGAGATTTATATCTCTGCTTGAGAACCACCCATGGTATGAGGTGGTGACTGTGGCAGCCAGTCCACGTTCAGCAGGAAAATCATACGAAGAGGCAGTTGGAGACCGTTGGAAGATGACAACTCCCATGCCGGAAGCAGTAAAACACTTAACAGTCATGAATGTAAATGAAGTTGAGGCAGTTGCAGCAGGTGTGGATTTTGTTTTCAGTGCAGTGGATATGACGAAAGATGAGATTAAAGCCATAGAAGAAGCATACGCAAAAACTGAAACACCAGTTGTTTCCAACAACAGCGCCCATAGATGGACACCGGATGTTCCTATGGTCATCCCGGAGATTAATCCAGAGCATTTTGAAATAATAAAAGATCAAAGAAAGCGCCTTGGTACAGAGCGGGGATTTATTGCCGTAAAACCCAACTGCTCCATCCAAAGCTATGCACCGGTTCTCACTGCATGGAAAGAGTTTGAACCATATGAGGTGGTAGCTACAACCTATCAGGCGATTTCAGGCGCAGGAAAGACCTTTAAGGACTGGCCTGAGATGGAAGGAAACATTATTCCTTATATCGGCGGTGAGGAAGAGAAAAGCGAGCAGGAGCCCCTTCGTTTATGGGGAACTATTGTAAATGGAGAGATTGTAAAAGCACAGGAGCCGGTAATCACCTGCCAGTGCATTCGTGTTCCCGTTCTCAACGGTCATACTGCAGCTGTTTTCGTAAAATTCCGCAAACAGCCAACGAAAGAAGAATTAATAGATCGTCTGGTAAACTTTAAGGGGCTTCCCCAGGAACTGGATCTTCCAAGTGCACCAAAGCAGTTTATCCAGTACTTAGAAGAAGATAACCGTCCTCAGGTTGCTCTTGATGTGGATTTTGAAAGTGGAATGGGAGTTTCTATAGGACGTTTAAGAACAGATTCAGTGTATGATTATAAATTTATTGGTCTGTCCCACAATACAGTTCGCGGGGCAGCCGGCGGCGCAGTACTCTGCGCAGAGCTTTTGACTGCGAAAGGGTATATCAAAGCCAGAGATTAACTGGATTATGAGGCTCTCTCTGTCCAGGAGAGAGCCTTTATAAAATAGGTATATGGAGGAAGTAAGATGGCATACAAAAAAGAACTTTGGGGAAACATGCCGGATGGCAGAGAAGTGTATTTATATACACTGGTAAATGAAAACAAAGTATCTGCTTCATTTACAAATCTGGGTGCAGTTTGGGTAACCATGAATGTGCCTGATCGGAACGGAAAGGAAACGGATGTGGTATTAGGGTATGATAGTGTATCGGATTATCTGCTCAACCCGCCTCACTTTGGTGCACCCATTGGAAGAAATGCCAACCGTATTGCCGGTGCAAAGTTTATGATTAACGGGAAAGAATATAAACTTGCAGCGAATAACAGCACCAATAACTTACACAGCGGTCCGGATCTTTATCATTCACGTCTTTGGGACAGTGAGGCAGAAGAAAATGATATGGGAACCAGTGTGAGTTTCTCCCTGTTTTCACCAGATGGAGATCAGGGATATCCCGGCAATGCCAATATTACCATTACATATACTCTCACACCCGACGACGGCTTAAAGATTGATTATCATATGATCTGTGATGAGGATACAGTGGCAAACTTTACCAACCACAGCTATTTCAATCTGGATGGACATGACAGCGGAAGCGCTTTGGAGCAGAAAGTATGGATTGATGCCGATACATATACCAGGGCTGATGAAATTTCAATTCCTACAGGCGAATATACACCGGTAAAGGGAACCCCAATGGACTTCACTGTTATGAAAACAATCGGGCAGGATATTAATGAAGATTATGAAGCACTTGTTTTTGGAAGCGGCTATGATCATAACTGGGTATTAAATCATCCGTCAAATGAACTGGCTTTATGCGCAGCTTCAGAGTCTGATAAGACAGGAATCAGAATGGAAGTGTATACCGATCTTCCAGGAATGCAGTTTTATACTGCAAACTTTTTAAATGACCAGATGCCTGGTAAGGGTGGAGCCGTTTACAGCAAACGCTGCTGCTATTGCTTTGAAACCCAATACTACCCCAATGCGGTGAATACTCCTGAATTCCCTTCCCCGATTCTAAAAGCGGGACAGGAGTATCAGACAACAACGATATATAAGTTTTCAACAATATAGAAAAACAATGATATAAATTCAGGGACGCAGATTATTGCGCCCCTGTACGCTTGTGAAAGGACATAATCACATACTTATGAATAAAGGGAATGAAAAAGGGATAAAAGCACTGTCAGTCATGGGACTGATTATCACCACGGTAATATGGGGAAGTGCTTTTGTGGTAATGAAAAATTCGGTGGATATCATATCACCAACCTATCTGCTGGCACTCCGGTTTACCATTGCTTTTGCAGCACTTACAGTGGTATTTTGGAAGCGTTTGAAGAGGGTGGGAAAGACAGATTTTATCTGCGGTCTGGTTTTGGGATTTTTTCTGTTTATCAGTTATTTCTTTCAAACCTATGGATTGAAGTATACCACTGCCAGTAAAAATGCTTTTATTACTACATTATACGTTATTCTTGTTCCTTTTTTGCACTGGTTTTTTAATAGAAAAAAGCCTTCAAAGAACAATGTGGGAGCGGCAGTTATCGCAGTCATTGGTCTGGGATTTATTTCCCTGGAGGGTGATTTGAGAGTGAATATTGGTGATTTTATGACTCTTATCTGTGGTATATTTTTTGCTTTTCATATTGTATTTGTTGACCGTTATACTGAAAACCATGATCCCATTATACTAACGGTGATGCAGATGGCAGTTGCGGCCGGGTTAAGCTGGGTGGTTGCTCCGCTTTTAGAGGGAGGACTGGATCTGTCTGTAATTGATCACTCTATGGCGGTCAGCCTTCTTTATCTTGGCATCTTCAGCACAATGATCTGTTTTCTGCTTCAGAATATGGGACAGAAGCATTTAAGCCCCAACACTTCTTCCATTATTCTGTCTTTTGAATCAGTATTTGGTCTGCTGTTCTCCGTTTTTTTGCTGGGAGAGCCGGTAACTTTAAAATTACTCACAGGCTGTGCTTTGTTGTTTCTGTCGGTTATCTTATCGGAATTCAAAAAACAAACTCCCGCTGTTTAAATCCAGCGGGAGTTATGTTTTAGAAGAAGCTGTAGATTGCCTCCCATATGATATATCCGTATCCTGCTCTCAGTATGATTAGCAGACCATCAGAAATGATTAATGGAATAATACTTTTTCTTGAAAAAGAGTATAAGTAATAGCAATACAGAAGTGTTGTAATAAATACTCCATACATAGTTACTCCACTAAACCTTAAAGTCTTAGACAGATTAATAACATATATAAGTAAGAAGCTGATAAGAATAACCGCCCATTTAGATGGAAGAAGCTGATTCAATTTTGTGAAGATGTATCCTCTGAATATGAATTCCTCTGTAATTTTATTAATAAATGAAATGAGGAGAAGGGTGTATAAAAAAGGCATTTCACTAAATGGAAGAGGGCGATCAGAAGTTACGGACACATTTGTAAATAACTCGACCGGAATGGAATAAAGAAGGTAGAGAATAACGCCCAGCACTATACCATGTACAATATCCATAATAGAAACGCTTCGCAAACCAATACTGCTAAGTGGTTCTCCATCCACTTTCCCTGTTATGTAGCAAATCATTGCAATCTCAAAAATGCCGATAAAGATTATGATCCATTGATAATGTTTATTTGTTTCATAATTCCTCAATAAAAAACCCATCAGTAATACAAAAATATAAACTAATGCAATCTGTAAGGTTATTTTGTTTTTTGCTGTCATAAAGAATCCCCCCCGTTTTTATTTTGTTTTAAATGGAAACTTCATTACCTTTACACACATCAACCCATTCTTTCGCCTGAGCAAATGAAAACAGTTCTTCGTTGGTCAGTTCGATTGCCGAATTAGAGCTTCCGGCTGCCGGAAAAACAGAAGAGAATCTTTGAAGAGACACATCTAAGTAAGTGGTCGCACAGTCTGGATTGGCAAAGGGACATACGCCTCCGATTTCATGACCAGTGAAGGCTGATACTTCGTCGGCGGACAGCATTTTTGATTTAATCCCAAATGTTTTTTTAAACTTTGCATTGTCAATTTTCATGTCGCCGGCCGTAACCACCAGGATACAGCTGTTTTCTTCAGAACTGTGAAAAGACATGGTTTTTGCAATCCTTGCCGGAATCACATTAAGGGCTTTTGCTGCTAATTCTACGGTTGCACTGGAAACAGGAAACTCCATAACCTGGCAGTCCCGGCCAGATTCTTTGAAGTATTCTTTTACTTTTTGTACAGACATAAGAAAAACACTCCTTTTCATTCATGTAATGGAATTTTAAGTAAATTGTTAATTATTGTACCATTGATATTAAAATTTATCAATGTTATAATAAAATTTGATATGCCTTTTGGTGAGAGTTGTCAGAAATATTTGCTATTCATGAAGTTTAATGGTATAATAGAACGGTTACTATCACAAAGCAGTAGGGAGTTATATGTCTAAATCGTTATACATTGCAGAAAAACCAAGTGTGGCTCAGGAGTTCGCAAATGCGCTTAAAATTAACGCAAAACGCAGCAACGGATACATAGAAGCAGATCAGGTGATTATTACCTGGTGCGTGGGACATCTGGTTACGATGAGCTATCCGGAAAGCTATGATCCCAGATATAAGCGATGGAGCTTAGCCACCCTGCCGTTTCTTCCAAAAGAATTTAAATATGAAGTAATTCCAAGTGCAGCCAGACAGTATGAAGTTGTGAGCAGCCTGCTAAATCGTCCTGACGTGGATACAATCTATGTTTGTACTGACTCCGGAAGAGAAGGAGAATACATATACAGACTGGTTGCCCAGATGGCTGGAGTGAAGGATAAAAAGCAGAAGAGAGTCTGGATTGATTCCCAAACGGAAGAGGAAATATTAAGAGGCATACGGGAAGCAAAAGACGAGGCGGAATATGATAATCTTTCGGCTTCCGCGTATCTGCGTGCAAAAGAAGATTATCTCATGGGAATTAATTTTTCCCGTTTGCTTACACTAAGATATGGGCAGAATATTTCAAATTACTTAAAGAGCGGGAAGAATACTGTTATTTCCGTAGGCAGAGTCATGACCTGTGTAATGGGAATGGTGGTGCGGAGAGAACGGGAGATCAGGGACTTTGTAAAGACGCCGTTTTACCGGGTTATCGGTACGTTTACCAGAGAAGATCTGGATTTAGATGGTGAATGGAAAAGTGCTCCGGGATCTAAGTTTTATGAGTCACCATACCTCTATAAAGAGAATGGATTTAAAGAAAGAAAGCATGCCGAGGAGCTGATAGGGATACTTTCTGCATCAGATCCCATGGAAGCAGTTGTTGCATCAATTGAGAAAAAGAAGGAAACAAAGAATCCGCCGCTACTTTATAATCTGGCTGAACTTCAAAATGACTGTTCTAAGATGTTTAAGATCAGTCCTGATGAGACTCTAAAGGTAGTTCAGGAGCTTTATGAGAAGAAGATGGTCACTTACCCCAGAACAGATGCCAGAGTTCTTTCCACCGCAGTAGCAAAGGAAATTTATAAGAACATCAGTGGTCTGAAAGGTTTTGAGCCTTTAAAGGACGCGGCAGAAGAAGCGTTAAACAGAGGATCCTACAAATCAATTGATAAAACAAGATATGTCAATGATAAGCAGATTACGGACCATTATGCCATCGTACCCACTGGTCAGGGTCTTTCCTCCTTAAGAGGCTTAACGCCCCTTGCGGCTAAGGTTTATGAAGTGGTTGCAAGAAGGTTTTTAAGTATTTTCTATCCGCCGGCCATTTATCAAAAGTATGCGCTTGAGCTGGTTGCAGAAAAAGAGCACTTTTATTCCAACTTCCGGGTAATGCTGGAAGAGGGGTACTTAAAAGTGGCAGATGTATCCGGCAGCAAGAAAAAAGCAGAGGAAAAGACGGAAGAACCTCTCCCTGACAGTGAAAATCAGGATGAGAATAATTCTGAAACGTCACAGAAGCAAATGGATAACCCAGCTTTTATTGCCATGCTTGGTTCATTGAAAAAGGGAATGCAGCTGCCTGTTAAAAAGCTGATTATCAAAGAAGGTGAGACTTCTCCGCCAAAGCGCTATACATCAGGATCCATGATTCTTGCTATGGAGAATGCGGGTCAGTTAATTGAAGATGATGAACTCCGTGCCCAGATTAAGGGTAGTGGTATTGGAACCAGTGCCACAAGAGCAGAGATATTAAAAAAGCTTTTTAATATAGAATATCTCTCTTTAAATACGAAGACCCAGGTGATTGTACCTACGCTGTTAGGAGAGATGATCTATGATGTAGTGAATGCCTCCATAAAACAGCTGCTTAATCCGGAACTGACAGCCAGCTGGGAAAAGGGATTAACTTATGTCTCAGAGGGAAGCATAACCTCAGGAGAATATATGCAGAAACTGGAGAATTTTGTTGCCGGACGTACCGCTTGGGTACTGAAGCTGAATAATCATTATGATTTACGTAATGTATTTGATGCCGCGGCAGCTAATTATAAAAAACAAAAATAGGAGATTATTAACATGAAAAAAGAAGATATGACAAACCAGGACTTATTTGATACCAATCATACAGTGGCCAAATTATTGTTTGAACAGACCACCTATCCGTGGGAAATTCTTCCTAAGATCAGCGAGTTTATCGTTTCTCTTGGAGAGCGTCTTCCAAAAGACGAATATGTTCATGTAGGAAAAGCAGTATGGATTCATAAGTCTGTAAATCTTCCGCCAACAGCTTGTATGGGCGAGCATGTAATTATCTGCAAGAATGCACAGATCCGTCATTGCGCATTTATCAGAGGCAACGCGATTATTGGCGAAGGCGCAGTAGTTGGAAACTCCTCAGAAGTTAAGAATTCCATTCTTTTTGATGGTGTTCAGGTTCCTCACTTCAACTATGTTGGAGATTCCATTTTAGGATATAAGTCCCATATGGGTGCATCCTCCATTGCTTCCAATGTAAAAACAGATAAATCTCTTGTTACCGTACATGCAGAAGATGGAGATATTGAAACAGGACTTAAGAAATTTGGCGCCATCCTTGGAGATTACGCAGAGATCGGATGTGGTGCTATTTTAAATCCTGGTACAGTGATCGGACCAAAAGCAGACATCTATCCGCTTTCCTGCGTCAGAGGCTGTGTAGAGGGTAATTCCATCTACAAAAAGCAGGGAGAAATCGTAGAAAAGAAAATTACTGAGGAATAAATAAAACATGAGCGAAAGTAAACATGCCCAGGCAGGAAATGGAAAATTCGGTTCAAGAATTGGATTCATTCTGGCTTCTGTTGGTTCCGCAGTTGGTATGGGAAACATCTGGATGTTTCCCTATCGGCTGGGACAATATGGAGGAGCTGCTTTTTTACTGGTGTATTTTGGTTTTATATTTTTATTTGGTCTGGTTGGTTTGTCCGGTGAGTTTGCTTTTGGCAGGCTCACTGGCACAGGCCCCATTGGCTCCTATGATTACGCTCTTAAGACGAGAGGGAAAAAAGGCGGTTCCTTTCTGGGTGCCATCCCTTTAATTGGTTCCTTTGGTATTGCCATTGGTTATGCCATAATAGTGGGCTGGGTGTTAAGGTATTTATGGGGATCATTATCCGGTGTTATGATGAAAGGGGAAGCTTCAGAATATTTTTCCCAGGCAACTGGTCATTTTGGCAGCGTTCCGTGGCATTTGCTAGTGGTTATAATGACGGTAGCTATATTGGCAGGCGGTGTATTAAAAGGCATTGAAAAAGTAAATGCAATCATGATGCCTGCTTTTTTTATTCTGTTTTTACTGATTGCGATCCGGGTGTTTTTCCTTCCCGGGGCTTTTGAAGGATATAAATATCTACTGGTACCAAGATGGGAGCTTTTGCTAAAACCGGAAACGTGGGTTATGGCTATGGGACAGGCTTTCTTTTCCCTATCCATCACTGGCTCAGGAATGGTTATTTACGGAAGCTATCTGGATAAGAAAGAGGATATACCAAAAGCGGCGGTTACTACTGCTTTGCTGGATACGGTTGCTGCTCTTTTAGCCGGTTTTGCTATTATTCCTGCTGTATTTGCATTTCAGATGGATCCGGCCAGCGGACCTCCTCTGATGTTCATAACCTTACCTAAAGTGTTTGAGCAGATTCCAGCGGGCAGAGTTATTGCAGTATTGTTTTTCCTTTCCGTATTATTTGCGGGAGTAACTTCTCTGGTTAACATGTTTGAAGTCTGCTCAGAAGCGATTCAGACACATCTGCATTTCCCCAGAAAAGCAGCAGTTGCATTTGTGGGCGCAGTGGTTTTTATGATAGGCATTTTCATTGAATATGAGCCATATATGGGCGCTTGGATGGATTTTATTACGATCTATGTGGTTCCATTTGGCGCAGTGCTATGTGCCGTGATAATCTACTGGGTACTCAAAGATGAGAAGATCATGGATGAGTTAAATAAAGGACGAAATAAACCATTGGGGAATTATTTTGTTTTTACTGCAAAATACATTTATGTCTCCCTTGCTCTGCTTGTATTCATATTAAGTATTGTATACAAAGGGATCGGCTGATCCTGCATTACATAAAAAAAGCCTGTATTTTCATGCCTTGTTTCAGGCAGAAAATACAGGCTTTTTTATTTACTATTTTGTACCGAATATACGGTCGCCAGCGTCGCCAAGACCTGGGCAGATATATGCATTTTCATTTAACTGACGATCTAAATGTCCTACATAGATCTGAATATCAGGATGTGCCTCGTGAAGCCGTTTTAAGCCTTCTGGAGCAGCAATGATGGCCATGAACTTAATGTGCTTTCCGCCGTACTGCTTAATAAAGTCAACGGCTGCAGTTGCAGAACCGCCGGTAGCAAGCATAGGGTCGGTAACAACAATGGTTCTCTGCTCAATCGGGCTTGGAAGTTTGCAGTAATATTCATGGGGCTCATGAGTTTTTTCATCCCGATATAAACCGATATGTCCTACCTTGGCAGACGGTACAAGAGCCAAAATTCCGTTAACCATACCAAGACCTGCTCTGAGGATCGGAACAACTGCCATTTTTTTACCGGCAATCATGGGAGTCATACAGGTCTCAATTGGAGTTTCAACCTCCACATCCTGTAAGGGAAGATCCCTTAATGCTTCAAATCCCATCAGCATGGCAATTTCTTCTATAAGCGCACGGAATTCATTGGTTCCCGTTCTCTTGTCTCGTAAGATTGAAATTTTGTGCTGAATCAGCGGGTGGGTAAAAACAGTTACATTGTCCATTAATAAATCCATAATAGTTTTAATCCTTTCTTAATCTCTTGCTGTATCAGGGGTTTCAGGCAGTATCAGGTTCATAAAGACACCTATGATAACAGCGATGAAAAGACCTGAAATGTTTAATGTTACAGAACCGATAATTACGTTAAGCCCTCCAAGCTGGGCAAGTCCAAGTCCGAATACCAGGATCAGACCAACGATAGTTAAGTTTCTGCTGTGTGTGAAATCCAGGTTAGATTCTGCCAGAGAGCGAATACCTACAGCAGCAATCATACCAAACAGCATGATCTCCACACCACCTTTTACAGGGCCAGGAATCGTCTGAAGAATTGCACCGACTTTTCCAAAAAGACCCAGAATGATTGCAAAAACAGCAGTCACACGAAGAAGTTTGGGGTTATAGTTTTTAGTCGTTGCCAGAACACCTGTATTCTCTGAATAAGTAGTGTTGGCAGGTCCGCCAAGCAATCCTGCAAGCAGAGTGGCAATTCCATCACCCAATAAAGTGCGGTGAAGTCCCGGATCCTTAAGAAAATCTTTGCCAACAACGGTTCCGTTTGTGGTGATGTCACCAATGTGCTCCATGAAAGTAACGCAGGCAATGGGTGCGATGGAAAGAATAGCACCTAAACTGAACTTTGGAACAGACATAAAGGTTACGCCGTTGAGATCCTTTGTTACAAACGGGATATTAATCCATGATGCAGCTGAAATGGCTGAGTAATCCATGTGGAAGATTCCAAATGCCCCTAATACAATGCAAAGGATATAACCAGCTGCGATTCCGATCAGGATCGGTACCAGCTTGAAAAATCCATGGGCAAAAATGGAACAGAGAATAACAACGAATAATGTGAATATCGCTATTCCCAGATTCAGCGCGATAGCAGGTGTTACACCGTCAGCCAGACTTAAATTACCAGTTGCATCACTGAGTGCCGTGCCAGCCAGGTTAATTCCGATGACTACAATTACAGGACCGGTCACAACGGGAGGGAAAATCTTTTTGATTTTCTCAGCGCCGATGATGAATGCAATGTATGCAAAGATTAAATACACCAGACCGGCAAAAATAATTCCACCCTGTACTAAAGGTACGTTCTCAGGGATCACGGTTCCTTCCGGTCGGATAATTGCGGTAACCGCGGCCAGAAAAGCAAAGGATGAACCGAGAAACACAGGAACCTTAAATTTAGTACAGCAGTGGAATATTAAGGTGCCAACGCCTGCAGAGAATAATGCCAGCGATGGATTGAGACCTGTCAGTAAGGGTACCAGCACGGTTGCGCCGAACATGGCGAAAAGATGCTGAATGCTGAGCAGATAGTCTCGGGTTGTCAGTTTTGCGTTGTTACTCATGAGAATACCCCGTTTCTTTTTATTTTTCCGTCCTATTTTATCAGAGAAAGGGATAAATGGCAACTCTTTTTGTTATTTTGTCTCAGGAGTATATTCAATTAGCGCAAAATCCCCTAAAGCATGAGCCACAGGTATGGAGAAGATAATCACTCCCTGATCCTCATAGCTAAAGGATTCCGGAAATTCTGCAGCTCCTTTTTCCAGCTGTTTTGATGAAAAATCTGCATTTTTAAAAATGTCGGTATATGTCTGTTCATCCATATCGGCCCTTGCGCTCATCAAAGCTTCATTAAGCTCGGGAGATGTGTTATAAAACTTACACTGATCGGAGAGCACATATTGAGCCAGGTGTTTTGGATCGACATAATCCGACAGCCTGATATTCTTTCCAGTTTTTAAGTCAACGACGCTTGTGTAATAAATATTGGTGGGATGTGCAGCCCCGTCAGCAGAAAGCATACCTGTATAGGCAACGCTGATTCTGTTCCTGTCAGCTGAAATGATGTCTGCACTGACAGTAAGAGTGTCCTTTGCCGGATCAATGGAATAAGCATTGATAATTTCCAGTGCATTGTCTTTTAGCAGATTGTTGACGGCTTCTAATTCAGTGTCATCTGCTGACTGTTTAAGAACCGGATATTCAATCATTACCTTGTCATTCTTATAAACGTAGATAGAAGTGTTTATTCCTGATTTTGGATCTGTGCTTAAACTGCTGGCGCTTTCGGATTCATTCTGAACTTCTATCGCTGACGTTGGGGAGGTTTCCGTTAGTTCTTTGCTTACCGTTGTCTGAATGTCTGACAAATCTGGTTCTACATAATTTCGGTGACCGCAGCCAGTAAAAGACAGAGAGGATAGAAGTGCAGCCATGAAAATAATATGACGTTTCGTAAAATCACCTCGGATCTGATTTATTTTTTCTGAAGTTAGTATATCATAATATCAATGGGTTTTCCTAGAATATTATGTAAAATTAAGGGAATTGTAGGAAAAATACGCGGACATAGAGAAAAGACTCCCCAAAGCCAGATTAAATCCGCTTTGCGAAGTCTTGCTTCCCTGCCAAGGGTGTAGTGCCGGCAGTGGGACTTGAACCCACACGATGTTGCCATCAACGGATTTTGAGTCCGCCTCGTCTGCCATTCCGACATGCCGGCTTGCACTTACAACGTTCATTATTCTATCACAGGATTTTCCATTTGGCAAGTATTTAAATTGAAAATCAGCAAAATATATTCCCAGCAACAGGAATGCAGTAGTATATGAACTAGTAGACTGTAAAGGTATTCTCCCTGTCTGTGTAATTGGAGTAATTGAGCAGGAAAGTATCAGGCAGGGAGAAGAGAGGTTATAAACATTTTTTATACAGTTCAATAATATACTCGGCCCGCTGTTTGTAGGTATGGTTCTGTACGCTCAGCGCCGCATTTTTTCGTATGTTCCTCCATTCATCTTTATGATTCTTATAGTATTCCACCAGTTCCAGGGTCTGTTCGGGTGAAGAGGACACAACAAGATCACGTCCCGGAGTAAACAGCTTTCTGATCTCTGCATTGTCGGATGACAGAACAAAACCGCCGGAACCCAGTATCTCAAAGGTACGCTTGGTGATCGTCTGCTGGTGATTTTGTGTTACAAGATTGATAAAACTGCTGTTATATGCTGCGCAGGTTCGGTCATAAGCCATACCCCCATGATAATGTATCTGAGGCGTATCCATGGCTAATACTTGTTTGATAAGGGGCAAATAGCCCGGGTCTCCGTAAAGCTGTATCTGGTATCCGTTTTCCAGAAGCGGTTTTAAGAGTATCTGCAGTGATTTATAGCGGTAGTGTTCTGGATGGAACGGGTATATCATAAAGTAAGAATTGCCGATCAAATTAATAAAATCTTCTTTTGCATCAAGGCCTTCCATTGGATGATGAACGACCGGACAATAGGCGTAATACATCATCTCACAGGGGAACCCCTTTTTAATAATAAACTGGTGCATTTCCGGACACATGGTAAGCACCAGATCAGGTTTCGATGCATAGATGATATCCATTTCAATACCGTCTCCTGTTTTTGAAAGGAAATAGGTACTGGATATGCCATCGGTGTCCCAGTGGATATGCTTCAGAGACTTAGGACGGTTACTTCCTAGAAATGACATGACATCATGCTTAAGTTCCAGAGGTGCCCCCAAAGTGATAAGGAGGTCAGCGTCACAATTTGTTAAAATCTGCTCCATCTGATTCACAGTGTTAGCCGTGAGTACGGAGGCCTCGCAGCCTGCCTGCTTAAATCCCCACGCCATATCATCTGAAAATAGTCTGTTTCCAAGAATGAGTACTTTCATTTATTTATTCACTCCTTCCTGATAACGGGTTAAAAAATAATGTTTGTGCCAGGGACTACCGTGCAATTCGCTTAAAGCTTTGAGCCCCATGGTGCCGTATTGCTTTACCAGACCGTCAAAATTGTCTGCGGATTTACCACCTGCTGTCATCCTCTGCCCGGCAATTTCGTGATACACCACAGAATTGTAATTGACTTTTGGATACCAGCCTCGTTTGGTTCCATAATAGTAGTAATAACCAAGAAGCATGCTGTCATCTTCAAAGCATTGGCGTCCCTTTAGAAAAGCCGCATTATAGCCACCTGTCTTCTTAAGTATTTCAGAAATGTGAATACAGGGATTCGTAAATCCCTGAACCACGCTGTCTGTCCGAAGTCCCATAAGAAATTCATCGTATTGTGATAACTGCTCCGGAAGAGCAGCATTTTTATTTAAAAAGGGCATTGCCCCTTTTTTATCCACAATACCGCAGCTGACCAGAGGTTCTTCATTATTCTCAAGATAGGTGACCAGTGGGTCCTCCCAGTTTTGAGAGAAGATCATGTCTAAATGCAGTTCGCTGATATACAGTGTATCCGGTATGTTCTTCCAAATGTATTCAAAGCATTTTTGCCGGCCAACTGTGGTGCCTACATTCGTACCGTCCCCAATAATGTGACAATCAAGATTAAAAGATTTTATAAAACTTTCCAGATTATCATTACTCAAGTTCCCCTGGTTATAGACGACAATTGTTTTATAGGTACTGTTTTCCAAAGATCTTAAACAGCTGATGGCTAATTTCATATCCTGTTCCTGCCTTAACATGAACAGCAGAGTGTGCACAAGACTCATTTCATCCACCTCACATATTTTTTTTCCATACATTTTGATTAATTATTTTGGTGTAACTCTCAATAATTCTGACTACTTTGCAGGAAACGTTGGTATCTGTATAATCAGGGACCGGAGCTATGGGTTCCTGATTTGCTCTCATGGATACGGACAACTCAAGTGCCTGCAAAATGTCTTTTTCAGTTGTTCCTCCGATGACAACAGAACCTTTGTCAAGGGCTTCAGGTCTTTCCGTGGAAGTACGAAGAAGTACTGCAGGAAAACCGAGAATCGCACTTTCTTCGCAAAGGGTTCCGCTGTCGGACAATACACAAAAAGAGCTTTTTTGCAGCCGGCAATAGTCGAGAAACCCGAAGGGCTCCATGCATTGTACAAGCGGATCGAAGACAAATCCATAATTGTCAATCCTTTTCCGGCTTCTTGGATGGACAGAAAAGATCACAGGCATCCCGTAGGTCTTTGCGGCGGCATTGACGGCCTGCATAAGTGAAATAAATGTGCCTTCCACATCAACGTTTTCTTCCCGGTGAGCGGATACGACCAGATATCGTTCCTGTTCCAGTTTAAGTCTGTTCAGTATGCTGCTTTCGTTGATTTTTTGCCTGTGGCTTTCAAGCACTTCAGTCATGGGAGAACCGGTGACAAAAATATGCTCTTTTGTAATACCTTCTGACAGAAGGTACCTCCTGGCATGTTCTGTATATGCCAGGTTTATATCGGATACGTGATCCACGATCTTACGGTTGATTTCCTCCGGTACATTTAAGTCAAAGCACCGGTTGCCCGCTTCCATGTGGAAGATAGGAATCTTGAGGCGTTTCGCGGAAATGACCGACAGTGCTGAATTGGTATCTCCCAGCACAAGAAGGGCATCAGGCTTCTCCTTTTGTAAAATCCGGTAAGTTTCTGCTATAATATTGCCGATAGTATCCCCAAGTGTTTCACCAGGGCATGAAAGGCTGTAATCCGGCTGACGGATCTCGAGATCATCAAAAAAAACGTCATTTAAGGATTTGGCCCAATTCTGCCCTGTATGAACCAGAATATGGTCAAAATACTGGTCAAAAGCTTTGATGCAGGCGGACAGCCTGATAATTTCCGGTCTGGTTCCCAGTATGGTCATCACTTTCAGTTTCTTCATTGTTTACTCCTTTTTCCATGAATTATCATCAATTTCAGCAGGATATGTGTCCGGATGCTCAGGGTCGTAAAGCTGACTGGCCCAGATCAGCAATACCAGGTCACAGCTGCCTGTATTGGTTACATCATGGATATAACCGGGAGGAATGTCTACTGCCTCCAGTTTTTCTGATGATATCGAATATTTAAGGATATCCCCACCGCCCAGTTTCTGAAAGCGCAGGAGGCCGGAACCGTTTACGGCGATGAATTTCTCGGTCTTGGTATGGTGCCAGTGACCACCTTTTGTCATGCCTGGTCTTGTAATATTTACGGAGATCTGCCCCCCTGCCGTTGATTTAAGGCATTCAGCAAAAGCGCCCCGCTGATCCCGGTGTTCCTTAAGCGCATAGCAGAATTTGTCGGTCGGCAGATAGCTTAAATAGGTGCTGTGCAGTTTCAAGGTCAGTGGGTCGGCCATGTTCGCCAGCTCAAGGTTCTGTCTGCCATCCCGAAATCCCTGGATGGTATGTTCCAGCTCCCTGACCGTTGTGTGATGAACGGGTCTCACCTGACAAAACCCGTTCTGTTTTATGATATCGCCCTGCAATGCTGCTGTGAACCCATTGAGCACATCATCGATATAGACAAGTGAAATTTCCGTATCGGGATCATCAATGCGTACGGGTAAACCACGGGCAATGTTGTGGCAGAAGGTAGCCACTACACTGTTATAGTTGGGTGCGCACCATTTGCCGAAAACCCCGGGCAGGCGGAAGATATAAATATCGGCCCCCGTTTCATGGGCATATGCCTTTACCAGATCCTCCGCTTTCCGTTTGCTCAGGCCGTAAGGATTATCAAGCTGCGCCTGTGCAGATGATGACATGAGCACAGGTGTATTTTTACCGGTATTTTTCAGAGCCTTTAACAGCGTACTGGTAAACTTATAGTTCTCCTCAAACTCTGAAGGATGTTCCGGTCTGTTAACGCCGGCCAGGTGAAAAACAAAATCACAGTCTGCTGCATATTGTTCTAAAAGCTCCGGGCTGGTCTGTATGTCGTATTTAAAAAGCTGGCAGTCTCCCCTGGCTTCCAGGTGGACACACAGATTTTTTCCGATAAATCCGCTTGAACCTGTAATCAGTATTTTCATAGATGGTTCCACTCCTTTAATTCATTTGCCACATAGCTGCAGCCTGACAACGTTTCTATCAGTTCTTCCGGGGACAGCCGGTGGGTATTATTTGAATTGTACTCCTGTATGGTCCCTATATCCCGGTTACCGTCGCTAAAATATTTTGCATAGTTCAAATCACTTTCATCTGCAGGGATACAAAAATAATCTCCCATATCCATTGCTGATGCCATTTCCTCACATGTAAGCAGCGTTTCATGCTTCTTTTCCCCCATTCTTATGCCAATGTTCTGTATTTCATTATCCGCATGGAACAGGATTTTGAGGGCCTGAGCCAGATCACCAACGGTTGCCGCCGGGGATTTTTTGACCATCCGGTCCCCAGATTTTGCGTTTTCAAATGCGAAAAGCACCAGCTCAATGGCATCGTCCAGGTTCATCAGAAACCGTGTCATATCCGGATCCGTTACAGTGAGCGGCTGTCCGTTTTTTATCTGTTCAATAAACAGAGGGATCACGGAACCCCGGGATGCCATGACGTTGCCGTACCTGGTACCGCAGATCACTATATTTTCTGCTGTTCTGGCTTTGGAGATAAAGGTTTTTTCCATCAGGGCCTTGGACATGCCCATTGCATTTATAGGGTAAACGGCTTTGTCGGTTGATAAGCAGACCACTTTTTTAACGCCTGCTTCCACGGCGGCACTCAGAACATTTTCTGTGCCTAAAACATTGGTCTTGACCGTTTCTAACGGAAAGAATTCACAACTTGGGACCTGTTTTAAGGCGGCTGCATGGAAAATATAGTCCACACCCCGCACGCAGTTTTTTACGCTGGTAATATCCCTTACATCACCAATTAAAAATTTAATTTTTTTATTATTATATTTTTTCCTCATATCATCCTGCTTTTTTTCATCTCGTGAAAATATTCTGATTTCTCCTATATCTGTATCGAGGAGCCGATTAAGCATGGCATTCCCGAAGGAACCGGTCCCTCCAGTTATGAGCAGAGTCTTGTCTTTAAACATAAGTCACATAGATCTCCTATATAAAGTTAAGTCAGTTATAGTATATGTTTGTTATCCTGGATTTGTTTTTTTTGATCGTGTGCAATGATGGACACTTTAGAAATGATCTTTTTGAACTTGCTCAAGTAGTATTTAAATTGAAAATCGGCTCAATATATTGTATGATAGTAAAAAGCTATGATTAAGGAGGTGTCTGGACGATGACATGTAAGGAAGCGGAACGTCTGGTCATTCCATATATAAACGATGAACTGACAGATGAGGAACTGAAAGAATTTTTGGAACATACGCAGACCTGTTCAGATTGTATGGAAGAACTGGAAATATATTTTACCATAGAAGCTGGAATCATGCAGCTGGATTCTGAAACAGGGAATTATAATATCAAGGGAGCACTGGAGGCGGCTCTGGAACAGTCCAGACAAAGACTTCAGTTCATTCAGCTGATAAAAATAGCAAGATATGCGGTATCCACCGTGTGCGTCATGGCACTTGTCATTACAGTCCTTCTTCAGTGCAGAATCTGGCTGCAGTTGGGCTTGCTTGGATAGGAGAACAGATGAACAGAAAAAAAACAGTACTGATTGACGGAACCAGCATGCTGAAAGAGGTTTATTATGCAGTTCCAGCCAATTGTGTAAAAGGAATACGCAATGTGGTGGTTCGTATTATAGAAGAAAAACAAACGGATTATATTGCAGCAGTATTTGGCAGTATGAACGAGAGTGGGATCGCTGCCCGTGATCTGATGGAGAATGAAACCAGATTAAAGGAATCACTGGCTTCTTTAAAAATTCCTGTTTTTGAAAAAGAGGGGGTCCGTTCTCTGGATCT
>SVDS01000085.1 GCA_015057715.1 Paenibacillaceae bacterium | reverse complement strand
ATTTTTTTGAAAACCCCATATTTCTTCCTTCCACTTATTTATAATAATTGTATGCTCATCAAACTAATGGTATACTAAATAGAAATTAAAAACCGGAAAAAGAGCAGACTGAGTTAAGTAATTTTTTCTCATCTCTGCTACAATATTTAGGAAAAATCCGGAACAGAAATGGGGAGGGGAATATGAAGCAGCATAATAAAAAGAGACTGTCAATTTATCTATGGGTATTATCATTTTTTAAGCCTTATACAGGGCTTTTACTTTTGTTTATTCTCTCAGGATCAGGTATTATTCTATGTGAGATGTTCATTCCATATTTTATCCAGGTCTTTATTGACAAGGTGGTAATGCAGCAAAATGCGGAGGCATTTACCGGACAAATCATATATTTAATTACTGCAATTGTAGTTATGCTTATATTTATAGCCATAAACAATATAATGCAGAGGGCTTTGCCTGAAAAAACGGCAAGAGATTTGCAGTATTCGGTGTATCGCCATTTGCGGAGGCTTGGTTTCTCCTATTTTGAACGCAAACCTGTGGGTGAGACGTTATCCCTGTTGAACACAGAAGTTCTTGCAGTGCAAAGTATATACAGAGACTTTTTTCCAGGTACGGTTTATATGATTCTATCCATTATTTTTCCCTTAGCTGTCATTTCCATTAAGGACTACCGCTTTACCTTGATTATTTTTGGAAGCTACCTGCTGTTTTTTACCTATGGGCCTTATATTGATAAAAGAGTAGTGGAATTTTTGAAAAAGCAGACGGATACAAAAACGGCACTGGATAAAAAGACGTATGACAGTATAAGTGCCATACAGGAAGTCCGTGCGTATCATGCAAGAGAGTGGGAAACAGGGAGGTTTGTGGAGTCATTCAGGGCTTACAAAGATGCCCGGCTTGGTTCTCTTTTCTTTCGGCTTTTGCGGCCAGCCTTGTGTTTAGCTACCACCAGTATTGGTAATATCGGTTTTTTTATATTTGGCTCTTATCTGGTAAAGCATGGTGAAATGACGGTAGGTGAATTCAGTGCGTATATCTTTTATTTTATGATGGTTATGCGTCAGATCAATGGATTATCCTATGTTTTTACGGAACAGATGCATTTATTGGGACAGGCAGAGAAACTATTTGATTTTATTAAAGTTGAGCCAGATATAGCCGAACCTGCAAAGCCTTGCATTCTTCCTCACATATCTGGTAATTTCTCCTTACAGAATGTTTCGTTTCATTATCTGGACCGAACTGATCTGTTAAAAGAGTTTAATCTGGAAATAAAATCTGGAGAGCGTGTCGCTTTTGTGGGAGCAAGCGGAAATGGAAAATCAACGGTATTAAAATTACTGGATCGATTTTATGATCCCCAGGAGGGGGACATCACTCTGGAGGGAGTTTCCTTAAAAAATCTATCATTATCCCAGCTTAGAAACAGCATTGGCTATGTATTTCAGGAGACGTATCTGTTTGGGTCTTCCATTAAAGAAAATATTCGGTTTGGAAACCCTGATGCCACGGATGAAGAGGTGATTCGGGCAGCAAAAGCAGCTTACGCCCATGAGTTTATTATGGAAACGGAACAGCAGTATGAAACGCTTGTGGGAGAGCGGGGCATTAAATTATCCGGAGGACAAAAACAAAGAATTGCAATTGCAAGGATGTTTATTAAAAATCCTGCCATTCTGCTGCTTGATGAAGCAACTTCTGCACTGGATAATGTAAGTGAAGCCTATATTAAGAAAGCCCTTGATCAGTTAAGCAAAGGCAGGACTACCATAGCCATAGCCCATCGTATTTCTACGATAATGGATTATGATAAAATTGTTTATGTTCAGGATGGAAAAGCCGCTGAGATTGGCACATACGAAGAACTGATACATAGAAAAGGGTTATTTTACGGACTGGTAGAAGGAGTCAGCTGATGAATCATTTACGTTGGTACTGGAAATTTATTAAGAAAAGGAAATGGGCATTCCTGGGCGCCTGTATCATCATGGTTTTAGAAATCATAGCTCAAATGTCAAAGATCGGACTTCAAAAATGGTTAATTGACTTTGTTTTTACACAGGGAAATTATCAATTACTTCCTAAGCTGCTTATATTTATTACAATTGCATATTTGTTAGGAGCAGTTACCCCTTATTGGTCGGAGTGGATACTTCATAAGATCGGATATGGAGTGAGGGTTAATGTTGGAGAAGTATTAATGAAGGCATTGTACCGAATGCCCATTTCACAGTTTCAAAATGAGAGAATTACGAGATATGTAGACTATTTCACAAATGATGTGGAATCCATTGGCGAGAATGTTTACCGCTTGCCCCTTACCCTTCAGGATCTGATTAAATTAATTGTTTTAATCGGCATCATGGCATATTTAAGTCCTTCGGTACTAATCATACTGACTGTCATGATAGTTTTATATTTTATCATAGGCAAAAGCTACAAAGAGCGCATGAAGTCCAAGTCAAAAGAGGTGAAGGAAAGCAGAACCAATCTTTTGGTTCATATTGAGGAGGGAATCTCTTCCACAAGAGAAGTAATTGCATATGACCGAATGGGATGGGAAGAGAAAATTTACCATCGGTTATTTAAAAAGTATTATACAAAAATAATGGAAGAAGTAAAAATAATAAATGAGCAATTGTTTTTGACTGCTCCGCTGCGATGGGGAACCAATCTTGTAGTTTTAATATACGGCGGATATCTGGTATTGCATAATCAGATGACTCTTGGTACATATTTGATTTTATATCAGTATTCATTAAATATGACCACCTCTTTACAGGCAGTTTATGAATTTCATGTACGCTGGACCTCTTTCGAAGTCAGCATTGAGCGTGTCAGATCGGTAATCGAAAGTGCTGAAGCGGAGACCGGAGAAAAATCCCTGAATCAGATTGATGAAATTGCCTTTGATAAAGTTTCTTTTCAATATTCAGAAAGTTCTCAAAAGGTACTGGATGAATTAACATTCTCAATTCCAATTGGTAAAAAGGTAGCAATTGTTGGGTCCAGCGGAAGTGGAAAGTCAACCGTCGCAAGACTACTCCTTCGGTTCTATGAGCCTTCAGCCGGTGCAATCCGAATCAATGGATTGAAATTGAAAGAGATAAAGGAACATGACTACGATTCCTGTTACAATATTGCTTTTCAGGAGCCTTACTTTTTTCCGGATACCATTCGAAACAACATATTATTTGGAAGAAGTGGGATAACCGATGAAAAAATGATGAAGATCTGTAAGCTGGTACAGATTCATGATGATATTATGAACCTGGAGCTTGGGTATGATGCTATGATAGGGGAACGGGGAATCAGCTTGTCGGGTGGTCAGAAACAGCGACTTTCCCTTGCAAGAGCTTTGGCAGCAGACCCGGCTGTATTAATTCTTGATGAAGCAACATCTGCATTGGATCTTGAGACAGAGCGTCAGATCCAACGAAATATGGACGAATTACGCCAGGGGAAAACCACAATTATTATTGCCCACCGTTTGTCCACAGTTCAGAATGCAGACAGGATCTATGTTTTTGAGAATGGAAAGGTGGCGGAAGCAGGATCACATACGGAGCTGATGAAAAATGGTTCTGTGTATACCAGCCTTGTACATGGACAGACAGAAATAATATGATGCCGCGGTATCATTAATTTGGAGGTAAAATTAAATGAATATAAAATTTGATCCTAACAACAACGTTATTAAACTCTGTGTAATAGGGATGAGTTTAGAAGATAGTGGAAATGTTGAAGAAGCGAACAAGACGTTTCAGCAAGCATGGGATGAGGCGGCAGATGACTATGAAAAATTTATTGCGGCGTATCATTTTGCCCATCGACAAAAGAATATCACAGATAAATTGAAATGGCTGGAAACATCCTTACAGTGTGCACGAAATGTAAATGATGATAATGTAAAGAGTGCATACACAACATTATATGCAGATATTTCCGGGTGTTATGAGGAGTTGCATGATTCTGATAATGCAAAAAAATATACTGAATTAAGTGAATCATATAAAGGCACCCCTTCTGATAAAGGCCCTTTTTATCATGGAACTAAGGCAGATTTAAAAGTTGGTGATTTGCTTACAACGGGTGGAATTTCAAATTACAAGCCTGAGCTTCAAATGAATCACATATATTTTACTGCTAATATCAATGGTGCGGGACTAGCAGCGGCATTGGCAAAAGGAGATGGAAGAGAACGGGTTTATAGAATAGAACCAATGGGCGAATTTGAAAATGACCCCAATGTTACTGACAAAAAATTCCCGGGTAACCTAACACGTTCCTACCGTTCAAAAGACCCTTTGAAAATTATTGGTGAGGAGAGCGATTGGAACAAAATTACTACTACGGAATTAAGTAAATGGCGTGAAAATTTAGCCAAAAACAAAGGGGAAATTATTAACTGACAAAATTTATTAAATAACCTGACATGCAGTTGTCAGGTTATTTGTCTATAATAAAGTAAGATTGGAGTAAGGAATATGCAGATAAACAGACTTTTTGAAATAATATATCTTTTACTGAATAAAAAGTTTACGACTGCCAATGAACTGGCAGAGCATTTTGAGGTATCAGTCAGAACTATATATCGTGATATTGATACGCTGTCTTTAGCAGGGATACCAATCTATGCTCTTCAGGGAAAGGGCGGAGGCATTTCCCTGCTCGAACACTATGTTCTTGATAAATCGGTTCTATCAGAGAGAGAACAAAATGAGATATTATATGCACTGCAAAGCCTGACCGTCACACAGGTTCCTGAGGCAGATAAAGTTCTTGCCAAACTAAGCAGTCTGTTCAAGAAGAGCAGAACAAATTGGATCGAAGTGGATTTCAGTCCATGGGGAAGTGATGATAAGGGATTCAGTCAATTTACTTTAATAAAGGATGCCATCCTGAGTCATAAAATTATTGAATTTAATTATTTCGGTTCCTCAGGTGAGAAGACTGCCCGAAGAGTTGAACCAATAAAACTCATATTTAAAATAAATGCCTGGTATTTACAGGCGTTCTGCCTGACCAGGAATGAATTAAGAATGTTTAAAATTGTAAGAATGGCAGATGTCCAGATAACTGAGGATCTTTTCACCCAACTGATCCCCGAACCATTACCGGACGGCGGTCAGCTGCAGGAAACTCAGAAGTGGATTGAACTATGTTTAAATATTTCTGCTGATGGAGCCTACCGCGTATATGATGAATTCAAGGAGAAAGAAATTACTAAAAACACGGATGGCTCGTTCACCATTATGACCACTTTGCCTGAAAGTGATTGGCTGATCCGGTATATACTGTCTTTTGGCTCCGAAGCTGAAGTAAAAAGCCCACAGCATATACGTGATATGCTTCAGTTTGAATTAAATAAAATTATCATGAAATATAAAACATAACCTGACACGATGCTGTCAGGTTATGTTTTATATAATCAAAGTGTTGATAAATTCTTACAAATCAATCAAAGGAGGTTCATTCATGGAGAATTTTAGCCATATTTCAATTGATCCCAAGGAACTCCAGGGAAAGCGCATTCTTGTGACTGGAGGTACGAAGGGCGGTATGGGTGAGGCTATTGTTAAACGCCTTACAAAAGCTGGGGCAACTGTCATTACAACAGCGCGAACCACTCCGGAAGAATTAAAGAAACCGGAACTATTTATCCAAGCTGATATCAGCACACCTGAGGGCACTGCAAAAATTGTGGAATATATTCTGGAACGTTTTGGGGGTGTGGATATTCTCGTCAACAATGTGGGCGGTTCTTCCACTCCCACCGGCGGCGTGCTCAGGCAATCAGATGAGGACTGGCAGCGCACATTCGATGTCAATCTTTTTGCAGCGGTTCGGTTGGATCGCGGATTGTTGCCGCAAATGCTGAAACAAGGCAGTGGCGTAATTCTTCATATCACATCCATACAACGTCGTTTTCCAGGTGAAAACACCATGGCGTACTCGGCAGCAAAAGCAGCGCTTGGTAATTACAGCAAGGCACTTGCGACAGAACTTGCACCAAAGGGAATTCGTGTTAACAGTATAGCGCCAGGTTTTACAGAAACAAAGGCAGCAGAAAGACTCATTGAGCGGATGGCGCAGGAACGTAGCTGCGATTATAATGATGCAAGGCAGATTTTAATGGATTCGTTGGGAGGAATCCCCATAGGACGAACAGCACGTCCGGAGGAAGTAGCTGAACTTGCTGCGTTTCTTGTGTCAGATCGGGCGTCTTACATTGTGGGCGCAGAACATACAATTGATGGCGGAATTGTCCGCACGGTATAAAGGAGATGGATGACTATGACAAACAATATATTTCAATTACCAAAAGCGGTTGAGACACATTTCCAGGCAACGAACGCGGGTGACCCAGCCGCCTTTTTTTCTATTTTTGAAGAGGATGCCGTTGTAATCGACTCAGGAAAAGAATATCATGGAGTACAAGCCATTAAAGAGTGGAGTGATCACGATTATTTTGGTGTACATTTAAGACTGGAAGTCATAAATGTGGTTCAAGATATCAAAGAAATTGTTGTTACTGCAAAATGTGATGGTGAATACAACAAGGCTGGTCTGCCTGATCCACTGTTTCTTGATTTTCATTTTACAATGGAAGGAGATAAAATCACACGGCTTTGCAATGTACTTTCTTCTAACAGCAGGGCAATTCCATTGCCCCAGCCAATTGCCACCTATTATCATGCCTCAGATATTTTTGATGAGAACCTGCTTGCCAGCTGCTTTGCAGAGGATGCAATTCTGGTAGATGAAGGTGAGACATATCATGGAGCAGTGGCGGTTAGCAGACATATTCTAGAGGCAAACAGGGGCGCAGAAGTTATGACCGAAGTCACCAATTATGCAGAAAAAAATGGTGAAACAGTTGTCACTGCTGTTATTTCAGGTGATTTCGAAGGAAGCCCCATTCCATTGGATTTCTGTTTTACAGTTTATAATGGGAAAATTAAAAACTTAAATATCATAGTAACCGGTGAATAACGTTTTACTTAACCCCATGTCTGTAAGAATGTAACTGCTGTTAAAGAGCTAAGGTTTGATTATCATAATCACGCCTTAGCTGGAATTTATAACTCTGTTGCGTAGGAACCCACTTGGAAATTTGTGATATCACCATGATCATAAGACTCGTATCCTGCGATCTTTCCAAAGGATCTCATAATCTCAGGTGAAAGATCTTCCATAACTGTTCCAATAGTTGGTACTACCTTTTCAATCCATGTGAACCAGTACAGATGATCTGTAATCTTCAGATAATAACATCGATCTGTGTCGCAAAGTCCTTTCTCAATTCCCTTTACACAATGCCATGTATAAAACTTATCATTCAGATAAATATGCTCATAAGTGTCGTTGGAACTATATTGGAAACGAATATGTTTTCCGACAAGATCCTGCGTAAATTCATGCTTTAAGGTATTCTCTGTAAAAGGAGCATCAACAGATGCATGAATAAATTCAGCCTTTACAGAAGTCATAGGCATATTCTTTTTTGCACGAATAAGCTGAGATATATCCGCTTCTTCCTTTGTTGGAAGTTGTGCATTCATAATTGTTGCTATACCTGGATTTATATCTATCACAATTGTGACTGATTTCGCCTTTTCATGACTTTCAATATAATCTAACATATAAATCCCATTCCTTGGACAAACAATGGTATATGCAGATACCGTAATCTTTGATTGTTTTGTTCCGAAATAGGATATTTCAAGGTTAACAGAATCGGTAAATGTATAATCAACCTGATTATTCTTTTCATCATATAAATGTAGAGTTTTTCCGATAAACTCATTTGTACACTCCAATTTAAATTCACTAAATCCGTTAGATAATTCTTCCACCGTAGGGAAATCATTTTCTACACTCATATCGTCTGCCTCCATATCATCTTGTTTTTTTGTATCTGCAAACGATTATAATGTCTCTACAAAGGGGAGAGTCAATCCTTAATTTGAATTTTTAATTTTATTAATGTTGATTCCATACCATCTTGAACTCTTGGAATAATCCACTCTTCTACAAAATCCTCCACAGGCTCCAGCTTTTCTTTTTGAAGAAATTCCGCCAGTAAAGCATAATATTTCTCTTTTTGATATACATTGTCATCAAATACAATGCAGGCATATGTCCCTTCCGATTGTATGCATACGTTGGGGTTATCTGAATCAGTTATGAAACTGCGAATATCAGGATTTATAATTGATCCCGTATGGAAATATTCATCCTTTAACGTACTTGTTCCATAGATTGCATATACCTGTTCAGAATTTTCCCCACTGCTTAATGCTACCTTTCGAAAGTTGAGTTCCTGTTCTTCTGGAGTTGATGAGCAATAGGGGAACGAGAGATAGTATTGTTTCGGTTCTACCGACTTATATACTTTATTTCTCGGCTTATTTTCTGTCTCTTCAATCGAACGTGCAATTGCTGTCATCGAATCTCGGATTTTCATACATTCCTCAATTTTTTGATTCATCGTATTGATTTGTCTCTCTATTAGCATCCTGATATCAGCTGCCTGCAGATCATCTTTTAAAAATGTAGATATCTCATTCAAAGACAAACCCATTTTTCTTGAATTTCTGATAATGTCAATCAAAACAAATTGATCCACAGAGTAATAACGATATCCAGATACAGGATCTATATATGCTGGCATCAATATACCAGCGTCGCTGTAAAATCGCAGAGTCTTTACTGGAATATGAAAAATCTTCGATAACTCTCCAATTTTAAACAATCGTTCATTCATCCCTAAGAATTATCTCTCCTCTCACTCCTAAAAACCCACGGTCTTAATTTTTTTCAGATCTCCACTACACAGAACATCAAGATGTTCAAATATTTTTTCCGCAGGCCAATCCCACCATTTAATCGTGAGAAGATACTTGGTAAGGTCATCATCAAACCTTTTTTTCAGTATTTTACACGGGTTTCCACCTGCAATGTGATAAGCAGGAACATCTTTTGTCACAACAGAATTAGCACCGATAATTGCCCCGTCTCCAATATGGATACCAGGCATTATGGTTACATTCTGGCCGATCCATACATCATTGCCAATTACAGTGTCGCCTTTTAACGGCAGGTCTGCCAGTGCTGGCGTTGCTTTTTCCCAGCCGCCTCCCATAATATTAAAGGGATAGGTGGTAACACTGTTCATTCTGTGATTCGCACCATTCATTATAAATTCAATGCCCTTTGCGATGGCACAAAATTTTCCGATGATGAGCTTGTCTCCTATAAAATCATAGTGGTGAGTCACGTGTTCTTCAAAGGATTCAGCACCGTTTTTGTCATCATAATATGTGTAATCTCCAATAATTATATTGGGGCGTGTCACCACATTTTTGATATAGCAGACACTCTTAATTGCCTCATTCGGATATATAGTATTGGGATCTGGTCCATATTGCATATAAAAACCCTCCTGTATTAGATAGAAATAGTATTATTAAATTATCAGCATACCATAGTCTGCTGTATATTTCCAGTGCCTAAACAGCGTGATAACAAAATGATCCATTGACAAATAATTTTATATCAGGTATAAATATATATGACTATAAAAACAAATATAGTCACAAGAAGGAGGGAATATGCCAAAAGGATTTAGTGAGCAGGAGAAAAATAATATACGTGAAAAGCTGATTGAGGCATGTAAAGAAAATTGGGAAAAGTATGGCTATAAAAAAACCAGCATTGATGAATTGTGTTTAAAAGTTGGTATCTCAAAAGGTGCATTCTATCTCTTTTTTGGATCAAAGGAAGCTCTTTTTTTGGAAACTTTAAGTGTGATTCAAAATAAATTATACGATCTGATTGAATCAATTTTATTAAAAGAACAAAACAAATATGGAGTAGCAATGGCATTAAAAGCAGTTTATGCAGAATATGATAAAAGTCCGTTTTTATATGATACTTCACAAGCAGACTTTACAAGTTTTATCAACAAACTTTCTGAGGAAGAAAAGCAAAGTATATTTTTTGATAGTCTTTATGGAGCAAAGCAAATGATTGAAAAACCTTTTTTGAAACTCCGTATCAGTGAAGAGAAAGCATTGTCTGTCATGGCGTCATTACTATTTTTAATTACGGGTAAGGATAAGCTGGTATGTAATCATTTTGACGTCTTTGATTTTATGCTGGATCATTTAATTGACGATATATTTGAATAGGAGAATACGATGAAAAAATTTGACTTAAAGGAACATAACGCGAAAGTATTTGAGTTTTCGAAAAATGCTGCAAGAGGAGTCTATCCGTCGAAACGGGTAGCAAAGGCAGGTTCTGTTATAGGTTTTGTCATAGGTTTTGCATTGGTGCTAATTGGAATGGCAGGTTCATTATGGGGCAGTGTATGGGGAATTGGAAGCTTGCTTGCGGGTGTTACTACTGTGATTTCCAATGTGTTGAATTTAAAGCGTATAAATCGATAATATGAAAATATTGATAAAAAAGAGCAGACACGGTTAAGCAATTTTTTCCAGTCTGTGGTAAATTGTTTGGAGAGAGGTAATCAATATGCACGCTTGGGAATCCATACAAAAAACTCTGAATCATATTGAAGAAAATCTTGGGGAAGAAATTGAAATTGATACACTGGCAGAGATTGCCGGACTGTCACCATTTTATTATCAGAGATTATTCACACGATTGGTAAAAACTTCGGTTCGGGATTACATTAAGCTCCGCCGCTTAGCAAAATCCACAGCGATGCTGCGTAACAAGGAGAACCGGATTATAGACATTGCGTTGAATTACGGATTTGGAAGTCACGTAACCTATACTCGTGCTTTTACAAAGACCTATGGGATTACCCCATCCGAGTACCGAAGCAACCGTATTAGTCTTCAAAATTTTGAAAAACCTGATCTATTACTTAGTTATCTTGTAATCAATGAAGGGGTACCTCTGATCAGCGATGGATTAGTTCTTGAAATGAATCGTAAATTTCTCCATGAACCAATAGATTTTCTGGGAGTAATAGGCTATTATGCATTTCGGTCTGGTAAAATGCTTGGGGAAAAGACCGGTGTTGATATGATTGGCGATATCTGGCACCAATTTTATAAAGAACTACCCAATATTCCGCGTTTACCCGAGGGGCGTCAGATCGGTGTTTCATTTAAGGGAGACGCGCCGGAAGGCTATTCCAGTTATTTTATTGGAGTGGAAACGAATAAGGTGGAGACTAATCATAATTTTATTCACTGGCAGCTTCCATCACGGGAATATGTGGTATGTGGATTTGAATCAGAAAACAAGGATCAGATGGTGGCTGATATGGGAAAAGCAATGAAATACACCCGGTTCTGGCTGAAAAAGCACGGTTTAACTGCCGATGGTTTCTTTCCTGAAATGTATTATAAAAGCAAATCTGACATCGTTTATACGGAGTTATGGATTCCGTTTAAAAAACGAGGATGATATATAATTTTTAATGATGGAGGAAAAGAATATGAGTATGTACCAGGAAGGATTAAAGCTGCTGGACGAAAAATTTGGAAACGGGAAAGACAATGTGATATCACTTGCCACTATTGCACGGGAGCCTGGCGCTGATGGAAAACCACGTCCTGTTGTCCGCAGTGTGGACGCTTATTATGAAGACCGTACATTCTATGTTGTTACCCATGGACAGTCACATAAAATGCAGCAGATCGCTGAAAACCAGGAGGTTTCGGTTGCAGGATGCCTGGAGATGTTTACTGCCAATGGAGTAGCTGAAAACCTTGGCTGGGTGCTTGACCCGAAAAATGCTGTATTAAGAACGAAATTGCGCAAGGCTTTTTCTGAGTGGTATGACATGGCAAATAATGAAAAGGACGAGAACTGCTGCTATTTAGCAATTCATCTCACAAAGGGAACATTAAACATTAATCATTGGGAGAAATTATACCACATGGATTTTGTTAATGAGACTGATATGAAAAACGGGGGAATTAATTAAGCAGTTACAATCTGAATAATAATAGATTTACAGAAACAGGGGCGAACGGTTCGCCCCTGTCTTAATTCTTCAAATTCTGTTTATTGTCTTTTTTCTTTTATTGAAATATATAAATCCACGCCGCCAATGTGATCATCTTTTTCCGAAAAGCCAAGATGTTCTTCCAGATACTGACTTCCTCCCCACAAATATTTGCTTTCTCCAATCCATAAAACGAACCGCTTCCAGGCAGCAATAATGTTACTGCCAATATCACCTGTATCATCACGTTTCACAGACATAACAGCATACTTGCCGCCGCTTAGAATCTTGCGTTTTACTTCATCGTATGTGCCCTTTACAAGATCTGCAGGAACGTCATTCAGTCTTAAAAACTGCTCATCTGATATAGTTACACAGACTTCATAACCGTAAATCTCTTGAGAATCATCTACGTTTGACGGATCTGGATGATTGTATCCAAAGATTCGATAGGACATATCGTGGAAGTATACATTATTTTCATTCGCCCATTTCTTCATTGTCTCAAACGTATGATGTTCGGGATCTTTCCCGTAATAAGTAAAACAAGCCACTTTCATATCTTCCAGTTCTTTGATTACCTTAATATCCGGATATTTTTCTTCTAACTCTTTATTTCCTGTCTCAAAATACTTCTCCATAATATTTAACCTCGCAAATTCATTGATGCCATGTTGTGAAGTAACAGATTTTACCTTGGAAGGCAACATACCAAATTGTTTTTTAAATGCTCTGGTGAAGCTGTCAGCAGAATTGTATTCATACTTAATGGCGACAGAAAGAACCCCTTTCTCTGTCTGTAATAAGTCGTAATATGCGGCTGTCAATCTGCGCATCCGAATATATTCTTTGGCATTGTAGCCAACCACTGACAGGAACATGCGGTAAAACCCTGAAATACTCATGCATGCTTCCTTCGCACATAATTCTATTGTAATCGCCTGGTCTAAATGATCTTCTATAAAGTCAATTGCCTTTTGGATCCTCTGGTAATAATTCATATCTGTTTACTCCTGTTCCTGTAACTTGCAAGTTATATTAGTATTATAGCTTGTGGATAAGAACATTACCCGACTTTTTTTCCAAACATTGGTTCTGACAAAAAAATCTGATAAAAAGCTTATTGTTACTATAAGGTTTTTGAAATATAATTATTTCATGGAGGGGAGGTAAATCATGCAACTTACAATTGGGCAGATGGCAAAACTAAACAATGTTACAGAACAGACACTTCGGCTATATGATAAAATGGGGCTTTTGGTTCCTGTGAGCCGGGATGACGAAAATGGTTATCGATTTTATGATATTAAGCAAAGTGCCCAGCTTGATATGATTCAATATATGAAATCACTGGGGATGCAGCTGAAAGATATTAAGGAACAGCTTGATAACCTGTACATTCCAAACATTAAAAACATTTTGAGACAGAAACAGCGCCAGATCGAGGAAGAAACTGAAAAACTTAAATATCAGAAGAGGGCGGTGGAACGTACCATCGAGAGCCTGGAGCGATATGAAAGTGCCCCTAAGGATGGAACCATACTTTTAGAATATATCGGAAGCAGAACCATGTATTTTATTGATTCCCAAGTAAATATTTACGATTATGATATTGATACCTATGAAAAGATATTGCGGGAATTTAAAGAAAGTCTTATTGCGGTTCATCTGCCTCAAATCTATTTCTGTAATGCTGGTACAATATTAAGGCAGGAAAATCTGATTCAGGGCCGGTTTATTTCAACCGAGGTATTTGTTTTCGTTGATCATGATGTTTTAGCCGATGAACTCACTACAAAAATCCCGGCTAATAATTATCTTTGTATTTACTGCGATTCCTTTCAAAAAGAGAAAGAGTATGCAAAGCGTCTCTTAGATCAGATTGAAACAAAAGGCTGTCAGATAATCGGTGATTATTTATGTGAAGTCATTACAGAACTTCCCATTATAAGCCATAATGAGAGGGGGATGTATTTGCGTCTGCAGATCCCTATAAAATTTTGTTAATAAAGTATCAATTGGCTATTGACATTATAGTAATTATAACCTCTATACTTTTGATATGGGATTCATATAATCCTCCAAAAAAATCATAGGAAAGAGGTTATCATTATGTATCATGAAAAAGTTCGTGTTGTTCAGTATGGCTGTGGAAAAATGTCAAAGTACATCCTGCGGTATTTGTACGAAAAGGGTGCAGAAATTGTTGGCGCAATTGATGTAAATCCAGATGTTGTGGGCATGGATGCAGGTGATTGGGCCGGACTGGGTGTTAAGCTTGGTGTACCCATTCGCAGCGATGCAGATGCAGTGCTGGATGAATGTGATGCTGATATTGCAGTGGTTACATTATTTAGTTTCATGAAAGATGTCTACCCATATTTTGAGAAATGTGTAAAACGCGGTATAAATGTAATCACCACCTGTGAAGAAGCAATTTATCCATGGACCACATCGGCTGCCCTTACCAATAAATTAGACAAACTCGCCAAAGAGCATAACTGTACAGTTGTAGGTGCCGGTATGCAGGATATTTACTGGATTAATATGATTGGCTGCGTAGCTGGCGGTGTACATAATATTGAGCGGATTGAAGGAGCTGTAAGCTACAATGTAGAAGATTATGGACTTGCGCTTGCAAAAGCTCATGGAGCCGGACTTACACCGGAAGAATTTGAAGCGCAGATTGCACATCCGGAAACGTTAGAGCCAAGCTATGTATGGAACTCCAATGAAGCTCTCTGTTCCAAGATGGGTTGGACCATTAAGTCACAATCACAGAAATGTGTACCTTATTTTTATGACACTGACTTATATTCCCAAACATTAGGAAAAACCATTCCTAAGGGGGATTGTATCGGTATGAGTGCGGTAGTTACAACAGAAACCTTTCAGGGACCTGTCATCGAAACACAATGCATAGGTAAAGTATATGGACCAGAAGACGGGGACATGTGCGACTGGAAGATAAAAGGAGAGCCGGATACCACTTTTTATGTATCAAAACCCGCCACTGTTGAGCATACCTGTGCTACGATTGTAAACCGCATTCCCAGTGTTCTAAATGCCCAATCCGGGTATGTTACCGTTGATAAATTAGATGAGTTGGAATACCTGTCATACCCAATGCAGCTCTATGTGAAATAGGTTAAACCCCTGTTTGTTTACTTGTTAAAAGTATGCAGACAGGGGTTTTTTGTTTGGATTACTCAATAATACAATACCAGAGGGGATAATCTTTAAAAGCCAAATGACAGAATTGTACAACGATGATACAATGAAAAAAGAGAACCACGATATAAGTGAAAAAACTGATTAAGTATAAAGGAAAAACTCATGGATTATAGAAATGCTGTAAGAACAGAAAAAACAAAATTTCAAAGAGAACTGGAGAAAATGGTGTCCAAAAGGATTATCATCATCATTCTGATTGGCTGCCTGTTTTTTTCGGTTGCCATTATAGTTATTAATTCCGTGAGCCAGGAAATAAATAGTGAAAGGCATCTGGAGGTAATCAGTGCTAATTTTTTCGATGTATATCAGTCCACTGCAAATTTTTTAAAACACAAAGACAATATTCAAAGTTTTCTATATTGTATTAAAAAAGAAAAAAACCCAAAGGAAATTAATTATCTAGTCAGCAAATATAATGTAGAAGCCAAGGTGGATATTAATTTAATTCTGATCAATCAGGAAAATCAGGTTGTGATGACAAACTTTTCGACAGAGGATATGAATCTTCACAGAATCGAGTTTAATCGGATTGCAGCAAACAATGCCAGGGGAAATGGAGAGGATATCTATACAACGATTTATTTTTTCAAAACGGCTGAACCAGAATATCTGATGATGCTCCCGCTATACGATCAGGGAACCTATTGCGGAACAGTGGCAGCGTACTTAAAAAATACAGATTGGAATAATTGTCTGTCACAGGGGCAGTATGATACGATAATTACCAATGAAAGGAGTGATATAATCTATTGCTCCAACAGCAGTCTGATCGGGAAGAACACTGCAAATAAGTACATTGGAACGGATGGCAGCAAGTATGTAACATTAAATGGAAATCGATATTTCAGAAGAAGCAAAAATCAGGAGAATGAGAACATCTGTATCTATTCTTTTATTTATTCACCTGAAAACTCTGCCTATCTGTTAATCGGTGTTATTACAATCCTTGGATTGGGTGCTGTCTGGACCATTATGTTCTTTCATATGCTGAGTATGATGTCAAAGAAAACATCTGAATCGGTTGAACTTTTAGTCAAAGAGATCCGTATTATTCGAAAACAAGATACCAATCATGAGATCATACTGCGCACTGGGGATGAATTTGAAGAGATAGCAGAACAGATTAATAAAATGGTAAAGAGTATTAATGAATTAAATCATAAAAATGTAGAATTAATACAGATAAACGGACAAATGGAGATGCAGAACCTTCAGGAGAGAATGAATCCGCATTTTATATATAATACTCTGGATAATATTAAATATCTGATTATGTCTGACCCAATCAAAGCAGAGAACATGATTGAACGCTTTACCCATATTTTAAGATATAGTATCAACAATACGAAAAAGAAGGTACTTCTTCAGGAGGACAAGGTTTATATTGAAGATTATCTGTTTATCCAAAAGATTCGTTTTGGAAAACGGTTTGATTATACAATAGAGATTGAAAATGAGTGTGAACAGTTCTTTATTCCCAAACTTCTTTTGCAGCCACTGTTAGAAAATTCAATTAAATATGGGTTCCAGAAGAAAACAGACATACATATTAAAATAAGCGGTTATATGCAGAAGGAATATCTGTATCTAGTGGTAGAGGACGATGGGGCGGGACAGCCAAAAGCCACCATTGAGATGTTAAGAAGCATTACAAACAGAGAGAAAGTAGATACAAAACATAATGGCTTACAAAATATTAACCGAAGAATTTCACTGGAGTATGGAAAAGAAAGCGGAATGACAATTGAGAGTCAGGAAAATGAATTTTTCCGGGTAGTATTAAAATTGTGGATGGGAGAAAGTTGTGTATAGTGTGTTGTTAGTAGAAGATGAGGACATTATCAGAAAAGGAATTCGTGCCTCCGTTCCATGGGAGAGCTGTGACAGCTACGTTGTAGGAGAAGCTTCCAACGGGATAGAGGGAAAAAAACTGATCGAAGAGTTAAAACCAGATATTGTAATAACGGATATAAATATGCCAGTAATGGATGGCCTGCAGATGATTGCCAATACAAAGACTGTGTTTGATTATGTTGCAATCATTCTTACCGGATATTCGGACTTTGAGTATGCGATGGAGGCGATCCGGAATGGTGTATCTACTTACGTGTTAAAGCCCTTAAATATGGAGGAAATGAAGGAAGCTTTAGAGCAGGCAGTTTTAGAATCTAAAAATATTCATTATTTACGGGAGCGCAATGAAAAAACAAAAGAACTGGAGAGTATTTCTCTGATAGAAGAAAAGACAAGTCTGGATCCGGTCATACAGCAGATTTTACAATACATAGAAGAACATTATCAGGAAAAAATTGTATTATCTGACTTAGAAGAGGTACTCCATTACTCAGAGCGATACATTAACCAGAAATTTCGGAAGGCGTTGGGGACAACCGTGATCGAATACCTGAACCGGTTCCGAATACAGAAAGCACTGGCAATGTTAAAAAACAAGAATACTGTCATATCAGAAGTGGGATTTCTTTGTGGAATTGGTGACTACAAATATTTTAACCACGTATTTAAAAAATATATTGGCTGCTCTGCCAAAGAATATCAGAATAGAGTGTTATAAAATACCGAACAAAACTGTTCGGTATTTTTTCCATTTGTTCGGGATAAAGAGTGTGAAACAGATTGCAGATCTTATATGATAAAGCTATCTAAATAACAATATTTTATGGGAGGAACAAAATAATGAAAAAAGGTATTGGGTTACTAATGGGATTGGTTACGGCAGTCTCTCTTACAGGCTGTGCAAGCACAGGGGCTGAGTCAACGACTGCCGCACAAACTGAAACAACAAAAGCGGCAGAAGAAACAACCGCAGCTAAAGCAGTACCGGGGGGTGGAAATCTGGTGATTTATTCCCCTAACTCGGAAGGGCTTATGAACGCCACCATTCCTCTGTTTGAAGAAAAATATGGTGTCAATGTGGAGGTGATTCAGGCAGGCACAGGTGAATTGGTAAAGAGAATTCAGTCAGAGATGAACGATCCATACGCAGATATCCTCTTTGGAGGTTCCTGGTCACTGGCATATGACAATAAGAATCTTTGGGAACCATATGTATCCGCCAATAATGACAATGTGATGGATGCCTATAAAAATACTTGTGGTTTTATTGCTGGTAACGTATTAGACGGCAGTGTATTAATTGTGAATACGGACCTCATTGGAGATATTGAAATCAATGGCTATGAAGACCTGTTAAATCCTGAGTTAAAGGGGAAAATTGCAACCGCTGATCCTGCCAATTCCTCCTCCGCTTTTGCACAGCTTACCAATATGCTGCTGGCAATGGGTGGCTATGAAGATGATGCAGCGTGGAAATACGTAGAAGACCTGTTTACCAATGTGGATGGCAAAATCTGTGAAAGCTCCTCCGCAGTTTACAAAGGTGTTGCAGATGGTGAATATGTAGTGGGGCTTTCCTATGAAGATCCGTGTGCACAGCTTGTAAGAGATGGGGCACCTGTTAAAATCGTATATCCAAAAGAGGGAACCGTATATCTCCCAGCATCGGCAACCATCATTAAGGGCGCAAAAAACATGGATAACGCCAAATTATTTATTGATTTTATCTTAAGTGATGAAGTACAGAATATATGGGGAAGTACGTTAACAAACAGACCGGTTATCAAAGATGCAAAGTCAAGCGACTTTATGAAACCTATTTCCGAAATAAAAGTAATAGAAGAGGATATTCCATATGTAAGTGAAAACAAACAGAAAATTGTTGACAGATACACAGAAATTTTCACTGATTTACAGAGCAAATAAACCTTAAAATAATATATGGCATTAACGTCTGAAGCATGGAACAAAACCCATGCTTTAGACAATCAAAGGATACATTTAAAGTTTTTGGAGAGGGTAAGGTTGGATAAATGAGCAAAATTTCAATTAAAAATGCGGTCAAAAAATATGGAGATACGACTGTAATTCCGCAGCTGAATGCTGAGATAAAAGATGGGGAATTATTTACGCTCCTTGGTCCTTCTGGTTGTGGAAAGACAACATTACTCAGAATGATTGCAGGATTTAATTCCATTGAGGGGGGAGATATTCTGTTTAATGATACCCGCATCAATGATATGGATCCAAGTAAAAGAAATATTGGTATGGTATTTCAAAATTATGCTATATTCCCCAATCTGTCAGTGCGGGATAATGTAGCATTCGGATTAAAAAACCGAAAAGTGGAAAAAGACACAGTAAAGACAGAAACAGATAAGTATCTAAACCTGATGCAGATAATGCAATTTGCAAACCGCATGCCAAATCAGTTATCCGGCGGTCAGCAGCAGCGTATTGCCCTTGCAAGAGCGCTGGTTATATCCCCCGATGTATTACTGATGGATGAGCCTTTATCAAATCTGGACGCAAAACTACGTCTGGAGATGCGGAGCGTCATTCGCCATACACAGAAAAACGTTGGAATTACTACCGTTTATGTAACTCATGATCAGGAGGAAGCAATGGCGATCAGCGATACCATTGCTGTTATGAAAGACGGGGTGATTCAGCATATAGGAACTCCCAGAGACATATATCAAAGACCATGTAACGTTTTTGTGGCAACCTTTATCGGAAGAACAAATATTATAGAGGCGAAGGCAGCTGCCGGTAAGATCGTATTTAAGGATGGGTATCAGGTAGAACTTCCTGGGTTAAAAAATGCAGAAAATCAGGAGGTTTTGTGTTCCATCCGTCCGGAAGAATTTGTGATCTGTAAAGATCATGAGATGGGTATTAAAGGAACGGTTAAGGAATTCACTTATTTAGGATTGAATACACATTACAGCATTGAGCTGGAGGAAGGGGATACGGTGGAGATCGTAGAGGAATCTTCCATAAAAGAAGAACTGCAGCCTGGCCAGAAGGTGATGCTGCAGGTGAAGAAAGAAAAAATCAATGTATTTAATAAACAAGGTGATACGAATCTGATAAGGAGCGGGCTTTATGAAGAACAATAACAAATTCCGTATGGATGTATGGGGATTCATTACGCTTGCTACTATTGCATTGTATCTGCTGTTTCTGATTTACCCTATGGCTTATTTGATAAAACAGTCTGTAATAGACAGTGAGACAGGGGCCATCACAATGGCTAATTTCGCAAAGTTCGTATCAAAGAGTTATTATTTTGATACCCTGTTTAACAGTTTTAAGGTATCCATTGCTGCAACATTATTATCTCTGGCAATTGGAACACCGCTGGCATATCTGTTCTCCGTATTTAAGATAAAAGGAAAATCATTATTAAATATTCTGATTATCGTAGCCTCAATGTCTGCACCATTTATAGGCGCGTATTCCTGGATTTTATTACTGGGCAGAAGCGGTGTTGTTACAAAATTTTTCAAAGGCATGGGAATCATCATACCGCCTATTTATGGTTTTACAGGTATTGTGCTTGTTATGACATTGCAGTTATTCCCACTTGTTTTTTTATATGCCAAAGGAGCTTTGAAAAATATAGATAATTCTTTGATTGAAGCATCAGAGAATTTAGGATGCTCAGGCATTCGGTGCTTCTTCAAGGTTGTAGTGCCGTTAATTACACCTACATTACTGGCAGCAGGACTTTTGGTATTCATGAGATCCTTTGCCGATTTTGGTACACCGATGCTGATTGGAGAGGGGTATCGTACATTCCCGGTAGTTCTATACACAGAGTTTATCAATGAGGTCAGTGGAGATGATGGTTTTGCAGCAGCAATTGCGGTGATTGCCATTGTAGTTACAACCGTTGTATTTCTGGCACAGAAGTATGTATCCAATAAGAAGTCATTTTCATTGAATGCTTTGCATCCAATGGAAGAAAAGAAAGCACCTGAGGGAATTTCGTGGATCCTCCATTTATTCTCTTATCTGATTGTGGGAATTGCAGTTTTACCCCAATGTTATGTTATTTATACTTCATTTAAGAAAACGGAGGGAAAAGTATTTACATCGGGATATTCTTTAAAAAGCTATGTGACGGCATTTGGAAAACTGGGTAAAAGTATTCAGAATACAATTATTATCCCGGTGATTGCATTAATTGTAATTGTGATTCTGGCAGTTGTGATTGCATATCTGGTGGTACGCAGAAGAAATACACTGACAAACGCAGTTGACATTTTATCCATGATCCCATACATAGTTCCAGGCACTGTGCTTGGTATTGCATTATTAAATGGATTCAATAAAAAGCCTTTGCTTATTAGCGGAACTATGTTAATTATGGTAATTGCTTTGATTATACGAAGACTTCCGTATACGATTCGTTCATCCGTTGCAATTTTACAGCAGATACCAATAAGCATTGAAGAGGCAGCCATTTCACTTGGTGCTTCAAAGATGAAGGCATTTTTCCGCATCACAGTTCCCATGATGTCTGCAGGAATTCTGTCAGGAGCAATCCTAAGCTGGGTAACCATGATTAGTGAATTGTCTACCGCAATTATTCTGTATACTGGGAAAACAAAGACATTGACAGTTGCAGTATATACAGAAGTGGTCAGAGGAAATTATGGAACGGCAGCCGCGTTGTCTACGATACTGACTGCTCTGACCGTTATATCGTTACTGGTATTTAATAGATTTAATAAAGGAAAAGATTTAAGTTTGTAAGTTACGGGCGTATAGGCGTGTTACTTGACTACTCAATAAACAGGTTTATAATACGAGGATAAGCGAGAATAATCTTAGGAGGCCGTAATGAAACACAAACACTTTCTCAGAAATACCCTTTTCCTTTTACTCTCAACTATATTTCTATTCTCACTAAATGCCTGCGGGCAAAGCAGTTCCACCACTTCTGCTATTGCGGATACAGTGCCTGTATCAAGTGAGCTAATTAAGGTGAATTCGGAGCAACCCTCAGACAGTAGTTCTGCACAGACATCTGCGGCGGAACCATCTGCCAAAAGCAATGATTCACCCGCATTTGAAGAGGCACTTGCGGCATATAAGAAATTCCTGGCAGGAAGTATGAATGCTCAGGATTTAAAACAAGAGATAAGTGATGGGGTGGTTAAAATCAAAGATATCTCTTTGGAGCCGGACTTTAAAACTTATTATGCATTATTTGATATGAACGGGGATGGGATACCGGAACTTCATCTGCGCCCTGTAGTTGGCGGAAGTTATCTCATTTTTACATATCTTGATGGACAGATCGTTTTATGGCATTCTGGTCCAGATTATGAATCTCCGCTAAACAACGGAGCGATTTTATACGAACGCGATGGCGCAGCACCGACTCACATTAATTACTATTATTTAGTTCTGGATTCCAACGGAAATGAGACTTCAAAAGTGAATTTCTCTAAATATCACAGCGTCGATGATAGTGGCAAGACGGAAAGTGCCGAATATGATGTATTTATGATGGAAGATAAGGAAGTTTCTGAAGAAGAATGGAACTCACTGACCAAAGATTATCTTTCCAATTCATCTGACTTAATTGTATGGAAAGAAATATAAACGTGTAATTTTAAAATAACCAACTCACTTCTACTTGACATTCTGGAAGGAGGCGTTATTATGATAAAAAACCGAATTAATTTACCATCAATTGTAAAAGGAGTATAAATTATGAACCAGAGAGAACGAATGTTAGCGGGATTACCATACAAAGCATGGCTAGATGGATTAGGAGAAGAAAGATCTGCGTGTAAGCAGAAAATCTATGACTTTAATAATCTTTCACCGAGTTTAAATGAATCAGCCCCTTCCCTGTTAAAAAGTATTTTAGGTAAAACAGGTGAAAACATTTGTATTGAAGCCCCTTTTCATTGTGACTACGGTTGGAATATAGAAGTAGGAGAGAATTTTTTTGCTAATTATAATCTTACCATTCTGGATGTGGCAAAAGTTACGATCGGAAAAAATGTTCAGATTGCTCCTAATGT
>SVDS01000084.1 GCA_015057715.1 Paenibacillaceae bacterium | reverse complement strand
AGAGGACTAAAAGAATTATTAAGTCTTTTTTTCTGTTTGATATCGCATTTTTTAATCGTAGATTCATTCCATTCTCCCTCCCTAATCCTGAATTGCCCGCTCATTAAAAATACCAGTGGGCTTAATAAATAAAAACGTAATTAACAGGATATAAGCCACCAGATCTTTATAAGAGGAGGAAATATAAGCAGAAGTAAACGTTTCCACCAATCCAAGAATCGCGCCCCCAACCATGGCACCATACATATTGCCGTAGCCTCCCATTACTGCACTGGCAAAACCTTTTCTTCCAATAGTCGCACCCAGGGTTGTATATACCCCGTAAAGAGGTCCGATCAGCATGCCTGCAAGCGCAGCCACTGCTGCAGAAATCCCCCAGGTAAGCCCTGTGGCTAGAGATACATTGATTCCAAGACTTCTGGCAGCCAGCGGGTCCATGGCAGCAGCTCTCATGGAAGTCCCAAACCTGGTATGTTTCATAAAGATATGAAGAGAAACCATACATATCATAGAAACTAAAATGCAGACAAATGCTTCTGTCTGAATGTTTACACCAAGAATTCTAATATTGGTAACATGAAATATTCTTGGAAAGTTAATGGACTGGGTTCCCCATACCAGCATAGATCCGTTCTGAATGATATAGGAAACCGCAATGGTAGCAAGTACCGTATAGATTGGCAAGGTCCCCTTTGCAACAAGCTTACTGATGATGCCCTTCTCCAAAACCATTCCAAACCCCAGCATAATAATAAAAACAATAATTACTGTAAAAATAAAGGGAATATGGAAAACCCCATAAAAGGTATATCCCAAAAACGCGCCTAATGTAAGAATATCGCCCTGTGTAAAGTTAAGCATTCCTGATGCTTTGTAGATCAGGCTGTAACCCAGGGCAATCAGTCCATAAACGCATCCCAGCACAAGACCCGAAACAAGAATTTGTATTATCATTTCTTACCTCCAAGGAAACCGCCTATATTCCACCTGACCGGATATAGGCGGACCATACTATGTGTTTTATCACTCTGCCAGTTTAGAAATATTCCCTGCCTTAATCCATTCATTAAAGTCTAAGTATTTTCCATCAATAATAATGTAATCGTTGAGAGTGTGAAGCCCTTCCCGGGTTCCGTCAGTAAAATCAAGCATGCCTCCTAGTGATTTAAAATCCTTGATCTTGCTGATTGCATCTTTTATTGCTTCCTTATCATTGCTTCCTGCTATCTTCGAGGCCTCCCAGAATACCATCATCGCATCCCAGCTTCTGTATGCGCAGTCATGGAACGGCATTACACCATACGCTTGAAAGTAAAGCTCTAAAAATTCCTTCATTTCAGGATCTTTCGCTTCTTCAATACTGTTGTATACTACGTAAGGATAAGCAAATACCCAGTTGTTGACTGCGTCCCCTGCCACATTAATTGTATCAACCGGAATCCCCTCACGGTTAAAGCAGAGTTTATTAAATCCAAGCTGCCGCAGCTGCTTTGCAAAAATTGCCTGAGTCGGACCATTGGTTGAGCAGAATACTGCGTCTGGCTTAGAATTAATCATCTTAGCCACCTGACCGGAGAAATCTGTGTCCCCCTCTGTGTAACTTTCAATGGTAGTAACTTCAATTCCCGCCTTTTTTGCTTCTTCTATAAACGTTTCAGCGCTGGTTTTTGCAGCATCATCAAGACCGCGGAATACCGCTACCTTCTTAACCTCTAAATTCAGCATCCTCTCAGTAACATGAGGCATGGAAAGAGCGGTATTTAATCCTGCACGGAAAACATATTCCCATCCCTGCTGCATCCATGTGGGACTGTTTCCCGTTCCAATCGTAGGAATCTTAGCCTCATTATAGATTCCACCCGCTGCAAGTACATTGCTGCTTGTTAAGGATCCCAGGATGGCATCCACCTTATCTACCTGGATCATCTTATTTGCAATCTTAACCGCTTCCTCAGGAGAACCCTGATCATCATAATTTACAAGCTTAATGGGTACCCCATTAAAACCGCCCTCCTTATTAATTACCTTAACAGCCAGTTCAGCTGCCATATTGGCAGATTCTCCAACCTGTGCATTGACACCAGTCAAAGGCTGGGGATTTCCTATTACAAAAATCTCTCCAACTTCAGCTGTACCAGTTGTGCTCTCCGAAACAGCTGCACCTGTCGTGGTTTCTTCCGTCTTTGTACTTGTTTTTCCAGCTCCGCATGCGGTTAAGAACATTGTTAAACTTAAACCGAGTGCAAGAATTTTAGATAACTGCTTTTTCATTTTTACTTCCTCCATTTTTTATTATTATCTTAAAAAGATATCGTGGTTAACTGAAAGCCCCTTCTCCCGACTTTCATAGATTAAGAGAATCTAAATTTCTCTTTTATTCACCTGTTATTTTACTTATATTCAACTAATATATCAGATGAAATATAGCCACATAATATACTAACAAAGATTCATAGTCAAGCTATTTTCTGTATATTTTATATAATTTTTCTTAATTGTATAATATTTGATTGGTTTATTTGCATATTTGAAACATTTCTGTTTTTGTTTCTTATGCTATTTATTTTGCAATAAATACTTTTTCTGGCTGCAAAAAAAAGAATGCTGAAAATGTGCTTTTTAGGCATATTCTCAACATTCAATATTAATTTAACGTATTCATCTATTTTATAATATTACATGATTGATTTTTTAGGGAAAATCAAATCCATTGCATTATTCCAGGAATTCCTAATATGCTTTTTATAATTTTCAAGAACATCTGCATCATTATTACTAAGCATTGAATTTAAAATTACCAGATGCTCCTCAATGGAAAGTGTATAGTTTAAGTTAACCTTTGCACAATATACCCTTATTCTGTTACTATGATCCGCTACCACATTCAGCAACTCTTTCAAAAAACTATTTTGAGACTGAGAGATAACCGTATTATGTAAACAATCGTCCAACCCAGTGTAATATTTCACATATTCTTCATGATCTTTAAACTCAGGTGGATTCTGAAAGGAATCATACATTTTTTTAAGCCAGTCTTTGCTTAATCTGTTATAACACTCTACTGCTATATACGGCTCATTCAGTAGACGTACCTCATAAATTGCATTGACCAGATTGTAATCGATTTCTCCGACTAAGGTTCCTTTTCGTGGATATATTTTAACAAAAGAATCCTTTTCCAATCTTTGAATCGCTTCGCGGATGGGAGTCCTGCTCATGCCTAATTCTTTCTGTAACTCCATATCAGAAATATCTTGCAAAGGAAGATATTCGCCTAGTATAATCTTATTCTTTATATATTCATAGGCGTTTGAGAATTTGTCTTCTTTCACCGATTTATTCATGTCTGCCCCCTTTTGCATTGATGATTCAAGGCAAACAAATCACCTCTTTCACCATGATCCTAAGCAAACTTCAGAATTTCAGTTTGCCCGTCTCTAGTTTATTTCATTAATTATTAAATTGTCAACACTTATTTCGATAATTATGTAACAATATGATTCAATTTTGACATTAACTTGATATATATGAATTATTTAGCGTTAAAAATCCAAATTATTAAAATATCCTGTGCCTGAAATGACAACAATAAAACTGCAGATGCTGTGCCTGACTGTACCAAACACCGCATCTGCAAATTGATCGGGCAATCTATATGATATTATCGCATTTATGCTACTTATGGAATAAAAAAATTTTAGCTGCCTCTTCCTTTGTCATAGATATGAACTTTATCATTCTGTTCATTTCCTGTACAGTGAAAGTTTTACCCTCTTTTTTCATCTTACGGTAAAAAGTGCATCTGCTGATACCCATAGCGTCTGCAATTGATTCCTGGGTCAATCCGGAATCCGCTATCTTATTCTTTAACAAATATATATTCAAATAATTCACCTCTTTTCCGTTGCATTTGTGCCACTATTATGCCATAAGAATAGCTTATAAAAAATAAAATGTCAATATACAAAGTCAGCCCAGGGGCCATAAGTGTTGCATTATTGCAACATCAATGGTATGATACTAACAGGAGGTATGAACATGTCAATCACTGGTCAGAGAATTAAAGAAAGAAGAAAACAATTGGAAATGAGTGCTGACGATGTAGCCGCTGAGTTAGGCGTTTCACGGTCTACGATTTTCAGATATGAGAACGGACAAATAGAAAAAGTTCCTGCTAATGTTTTAGAAAAGCTGGCGGTCATTCTTAGAACTACCCCTGCTTATTTAATGGGCTGGCAGGATGACTGTTTTGAATACCCAGATTCCGGCGCAGATGCTTCCCCATGGATTCATAAGCCTGCAAGCGGAAGCGATGATTTCTTCCGTGAAGACGAAGGAAAAGGATATCACACCAATGACAGCTTAGGTGCCATTATTAACAGCGCCGATCCGGACGACAGAGATAAGATTACTGCCATGGTAAAGATCTATCTGACTCTGACTGATTCCGGTAAGAGAAAAGCCAGCGATTATATGGTGGATTTATCCGAACAGCCAAAGTACCGAAAGCTATGACTTAATCCTGCTGCTTCTTAACGATTTTTTACCAGTAAAAATTCTTGCGCCTGGTAATAAAATCTTGCTGATTTGTATTTCATTTTATGATAAAATAAAAAGGATTTTTTTATATAAACAATACTATAGAAAAGCAGGAACAGTTGAACTATGGAATCAAAATTAGAAAAAAAGTATGGACTATTTACAGCCATTGCGATGGTTGTAGGCATCGTGATTGGAAGCGGTGTATTTTTTAAAGCCGAAAAGATTCTGACTGCAACAGGGGGAAATTTAAAGCAGGGAATTCTGGCCTGGATTATAGGCGGCATTATTATGATTTCCTGTGCGTACACATTTTCTGTTATGGCTACGAAATATCAGTACATTAACGGTATCGTGGATTACGCTGAAGCAACCGTAGGAAAAAAATATGCCTATTATGTAGGAAGTTTTATGGCAATTATCTACTACCCTACCATTACCTCAGTCCTTGCATGGGTATCTGCCCGGTATACCTGCGTCATCTTCGGTTTTTCCATTACCGGCGGAGAATGTATGACCATCGCCTGTCTTTATCTGGTTTCCAGCTTTACAATTAACGCATTATCACCTGTATTAGCCGGAAAATTTCAGGTAAGCACGACTGTCATTAAGCTTATACCTTTATTCCTTATGGCAATTGTGGGGACCTTTACAGGACTTCGCAACGGAATGACTGCTTATAACTTTACCCATACCGTATCTGCCAGCACCGCCAACGGGCTATTTACAGCTGTTGTTGCAGCCAGCTTCGCCTACGAGGGCTGGATCATTGCAACCTGTATCAATGCAGAACTTAGAAATGCAAAAAGAAATCTGCCTCTTGCCTTAATTTCTGGTACCTTAATCACTATGGCAGCGTATATCCTGTATTACATCGGACTTGCAGGAACCGTTAAAAATGAAATAATCATGGCGGGCGGTGAAGCAGGAGCCAAGCTGGCATTCCAGACTGTCTTCACTTCAATAGGCGGAAATCTGTTATTTGTATTTGTAATTATCTCTTGTCTGGGCACATTAAACGGGCTGATGCTTGGCTGCACCCGGGGAATTTATTCTCTTGCTGCCAGGGGCCTGGGACCAAAACCAAAGGTTTTCAGTCAGGTAGATTCCATGACCAACATGCCTGTTAATTCAGCTATTTTAGGGTTATTTCTTTGCGGCATCTGGCTGTTCTATTTCTACGGAGCAAATCTGACTGCCAGCTGGTTTGGATTTTTCACTTTTGATTCTTCTGAACTTCCGATTGTGACTGTTTATGCTTTATATGTTCCAATCTTCATTATGTTTATGGTAAAGAGCAAAGGTCTTAACTTCTTTAATCGTATCTTAATGCCCTGTTTATCTCTGGCAGGCTGTGTATTTATGATTATTGCAGCATGGTTTGCGCACGGAATGGCTGTCGTTGCTTTTCTTATTGTGTTTTTTGTTGTTATGGTGTTTAGTGCTTTGATTTCACATCGGTCAGAGACAATAAATAAATAAAAATTAAGGGCTGGTTTCCCATAAGAGGATTCCGGCCCTTTTTCTTTTATAGTCCCAGATACTTCTTCCTTGTCTCTGCCGTCAGTTCTTTAAGTTTTGTCCCGCTATCAATTGTCACCCCCTCAGTTACCAGATTTTGTGCCAAATCATTTCACTACAGAGCCAGTCATTCTTGACTGACCTATATATTTGTGATAACATAACAGTTGTTATGCTGACAAAAAAAGATTGGAGACAGCAATTATGAAGGAAAAATGGGAGAATCCGTTTTCACTGGAGTCCAATGCCGGAACAACCCGTGAGCGGCTTATTGAGGCTGGTATAGAGGAATTTTATGAAAAAGGTTACAAACAGGCCAGTCTTCGTAGAATTTGTGCTGCCTGTGGCGTTACTACCGGTGCCTTCTATTTTCATTTCTCAGGAAAACAGCAGCTGTTTTCTTCCATTGTGGAACCAGTTATAGAACAATGGACTAATCTTGGAAACATCCTCGCGAACCGGGAACTCAACGATCAGTCTACCGCCCTGGATAACGACCGGGTTATGATGGATCTTGAACTCAGATACCGTAGAGAGATACTCATACTGCTGGAAAAATCCTCTGGCAGTGGAAAAGAGCATTTTCTGGACAATCTAAAGCAGGAGCTTACAAAGCATTTTATAACTCATTTTACAAAAGCCATTGGTCACGTACCTAATCCAGAATTCATACAGCTTCTGGCAAATATGCGCATTTATGGAAACATTCAGTTATTAAAAGGTAATTATAACAGGTCACAGACATTATTTTTCAATAATATGCTGGCTTGTTATGCAGAAGGCGGGTTTACACATTTAATTCAAAACTGTAAAGAGCAGTTATAGAATCCAGGGCATGGTGCCCTGGATTTTTTATATAACAAAATAAGGCAGCTGTTATGCTGTCCCATTAAAAGGAGGTATTTTATATGAAACAACCAAACTACGGAAACTGGATTTCCAAAACAATGATGCAGTTTCTCTGGACCGTAACCGTTATCTTTCTGGCGCTCAGCCTGCTGTTCACCTATCTGTTTAAGGTGAAGATTCTGGCCGCCACAGCTTTGGTGCTGACCATACTGTCGGCTATTTTATCCGTATATCACCAGGTATGCCGCCATGCGTTTTCCTTTACCGGAAAAAAGGTGATGAGTGGCATTCACAGCGAATTGCTGAATCATCTTACCTGGAACGGAAACGGCACCCTTCTGGATATCGGCTGCGGCTCCGGTGCACTCACCATTCGTTGCGCCAAAGCATTTCCAAAAGCAGAAATAACCGGAATTGACTATTGGGGAGCACAATGGAACTACGTCAGGGAACAGTGTGAAGAAAACAGGCGGATTGAACAGGTTCAGCCCATAACATTTATAAAGGGAGACGCTGCCGCACTTCCGTTTCAAAACGAAAGCTTTAATGCTGTAATCAGTAATTTCGTTTTCCACGAGGTTATGACTCAGCCTGATAAACGTAAGGTAGTCCGGGAAGCTCTCAGGGTGGTGAAAAAAGGCGGGGTTTTCGCTTTTCACGATTTATTTGAGCAAAAGATACTATATGGAGATATAAAAACATTAGTGGAAGAACTGAAAAAAGAAGGTATTACAGAAATTTATTATATTCCTCATACAGAAAATATGAAATGCATTCCTTTCTACGTGAAAGCACCATGGCTTCTGTCTGGACTGGGAATGCTTTATGGGGTGAAATAAGTTCTTTAAAAGAAAATCCGGCAGGATTGACAGCCTCCCTAAGGATAGAGTATTATAAATACCAAATACAAAGATCCGGAAAGTACATATAAGGTTTTGAAAAAGGAAGGTGGTGGATATCATGGCAAAAATCAAAGATTTTACCTTGGAGAATATTAAGGAAATCTGTGAATTCGGTAAAGCAATCTCCTCCCCCGTGCGGCTGGAGATCATCAAACTGTTGTATCAGAACAATTATTCCATAAGTCAGATAGCGGAAGCTCTTGAGCTCCCACAGTCCAGCACTGCATTTCATCTAAAGCTTCTCGAAGCTGCAGACTTAATCCGCATGGAGGAGCAGCCTGGGAGCCACGGAACCATGAAAGTCTGCAGCCGGAAACAGGATTATGCCAATATTTGTTTTCTACCCAGAAGCAGTCAGATCAACCAGATAGTCAGCATCGAGATGCCGGTAGGCGCATTTGTGGACTGCAGCATTTTCCCTACCTGCGGTTTATATACACCAAGCGGAGTTGTTGGAATGGAAGACAAGGAGTACAGCTTTTATCTGCCAGAACGGATAAATGCCGGACTTTTATGGACGTCGAAGGGATATGTGCAATACAAGTTTCCTAATCAGTTGCCAGCCGGCAGACTTCCTGTAAGCCTGTCGTTTGCCATGGAGATTTGTTCGGAAGCTCCTGGTTATGCCGAAGATTGGAGATCGGACATTACCCTGTGGGTAAACGGCATCGAATGTGCCACCTGGTGCTGTCCGGGAGATTTTGGTTCCAGAAGAGGAAGACTTACACCTTCGCTCTGGCCCAACGGCTCCACCCAATATGGCATCTGGATAAAGTGGGAAATCAGGGGAGACGGAACCTATATCAATGGAGAACAGGCTTCAAAAGTCAGACTCAGTGATATTGCAATTTCTGAAAAACCATTTGTTGCAATGACCATAGGAAATAAAAAAAATGCCAGGTATGAAGGCGGTTTTAATCTTTTTGGCAAGAACTTCGGTGATTATCCCAGTGATATTTTAATGGAGATAGAATATTAATTATATTTAAAAAACAAGACAACTGTCTGGAAAATATGTTTGTTTCCAGATGGTTGTTTTTTATTGCCTTATGTCCGGAAAGCAAAAATAAATGGTTATAACAGAAATTCTATTTTTTTGAGGAAATTAAAAACACATTATAACATTACTACTGTTGTAAATATGAAATATACACAAATATATTTCATATTTACATTTTAATATATTGACTTACACAACAGAAAGGTGTATTGTTGCTTTATTATATCAGTATTGCTGTTGTTAAATCGATATTGTTTGAGTGGCAGCGTACTGCTCTGTAATGTAAGCATTCAAACAAAATAAGGAGGTATTTATGAGAAGAAGCAAAAAATGGATGGCTGCCTTAGGTGCGGCAGCACTGGTTATGTCAGCGATGTCTGGTTGTACAGGAAGCACATCAACCCAGACTGCCGGAAGTACTCAGGAAACAAAAGGTACACAGGAAAGCAAGGAGACTGCGTCAGGGGAAACGTCAGTTGCTGCGGAAGAAACAAAGAATGTCAACGACGACGGAACGGTTAACAATCCGGAAAAAGTTGCAGTGGACGCCAACAAGCTGGTGATGTGGTCCTTATTCAGCGGAGGCGACGGCGGCTTTATGTCAAAGATGATTGAAGATTACAATGGTACCAGTCCAACAAAACAGGTTCAATCCATTATGTTAGTATGGGCAGACTATTATACCAAGCTTCAGACGGCTGTTGCTGCTGATAAAGGACCTGATATTGGCGTATCCCATGCCTCTTCCCTGCCTCAGTTAGTGGAAGATGGTGTCGTACAACCGATTACTCCCTATCTTAAAGAGTTGGGAATTGATCTGAGCCAGCATTATTCCCAGGCTTCCATTGATGCTGTTACATTTGATGGAGAGGTTTACGCGGTGCCGCTGGACACCCATGCAGAGATTATGTACTTTAATAAGAATATATTAGAACAGGCAGGTGTAGCCTTAAACGGAAGCGGTGGAGTCGATATTAATAGCGCTGATGATTTTTATGCTGTCTGCGATAAAATAAAATCTGTGATTCCAGCAGATGGTTCCGTGATCTCTCTTACCAGCAACGGAGATGACCCTTACCGCTTATGGTGGGCTTCCTATTTCCAGATGGGAGGTACTCCTATTGTCAGCGATGACGGTAAAAAGGTGACTCTTGATAAGGAAAAGGCCGTTAAGGCAGCCGAGTTTGTAAAGGGACTTTATGACAAAGGTTATATTAAAGAAGGAATTGATGACCATCAGAAATTTTTCCAAAGCGGCAAAGCAGGAATCTGTATTGGCGGAACCTGGGCCGTTGGAGCCTTTGAACAGACAGATAACTTAAACTTTATACCAGTACCATTTCCTAAGCTCTTTGATACAGATAATTGCTGGGCAGACTCCCATACATTCATTCTTCCAACAAAGAAAGCCAGGAATGAGGCAGACAGCAAGGCGGCTGTGGAATTCATGGTATCAGCGTCCATGAAAGGCGGCGTTACCTGGGCTGGCTCCGGTCAGATTCCGGCATGCAAAGAAGTTCTTGCAAGCGATGAATATAAGGCTCTTCCATACAGAAGCAGTTACATGTCCGAAGTTGAGAAAGCAATTCTTCCTGCCAAGGTATCAACTTTTAACGGAATGAAGAAAGGCATGATTGACAGCCTTGATACGATCTGGACAGGAAAGGGTGATGCCAAATCCGGCATTGATGCCCTTAACGATGAGCTTGAATCAAATCTTCCGTAATAACAGGTAAGCAGAGGGGGATTCTTTCCCCCTCTGAACAAGGCGGTTTGTATGGTTGGGAGGACTTATACCTTGAGCAGAAGCAGAAAAATAAGAGATATGGCAACAGGTCTTGGATTGTGCTTTCCTTTTTTGGCCTTATATACAGTTTTTACTATTTGGCCGGTCATCCAGGGCCTGTATGTAAGTTTACATAAATGGTCCTTAATGGGAAAGGTAAAATTCGTAGGGCTGGATAACTATATTAAGTTTTTATCGGATCAAAAGTTTATTGATGCACTGAAACATACGATTATATTTGTTGCACTTTCCGTTCCATTTCTGGTAATCATGGCTCTGATACTTGCTCTGTTTGCCAATCGTCCAGTGAAGATCAGACGTGGATTAAGGATTGCATTTTATCTTCCAAGCATTATTTCAGTTTCGGTTGCGTCCTTTATTGCAAAATATATGTTTGCACCCTATATGGGTTTTGTAAACGGAATACTTCATTTGACCGGCCTGTTAAAATCAGGGTCGGAAATCCAGTGGCTGATTGATACAAATCATGCATGGGCGGTAGTCACCATAATGACCATATGGTGGACTGTCGGTTTTTCCATGCTGTTATATTTGTCAGCTTTGCAGGATATCTCTCCTGAAATATACGAAGCTGCGGAAATCGACGGGGCTGCGAAATGGCAGCAATTATTCTCCATTGTCCTCCCCCTGCTAAAACCCACCACGTACTTAATCGTGATGCTGCAGATTATTGCAAGCTTTAAAGTATTCGGTCAGATCCAGCTGATTACAGCTGGAGGACCAGCGGGAAGCACAAAACCATTGATCCAGTATATTTATGAAACGGGCTTTACCAAAAATAATATGGGATATGCGGCTGCCATGTCATATGTATTGTTTGCTATTCTGGTGGTGTGTACCCTGATTCAGAAGGTAATTCAGAAAAAGGGGGAACAAAAAGATGAAGCGTAAAAAAGCAAAAGCCGGAAGTCTTATTCTGACCGTTTTGTCAGCCTTGCTGGCTATCATTTTTCTGGCTCCTGTGATCTGGGCTTTCTTTGTATCCCTGCAATATGAGGGAAAACAGATTAAAAGTGTCGTCAGCTGGTTTTCTCCCCCTTACACCTTTGGAAATTATCTGGATCTGATTATTGGCTCTGATGTTGCCAAATGGCTTCTCAATTCCGTGGTCGTTGCGGTTCTTGTTACAGTTTTAACCCTTCTCTTCTCTGCCATGGCTGCTTATGCACTGTCAAAAATTAAATTTATGGGGAGAAATAAACTGTTCTTTTATTTTTTACTGGGGCTTATGGTTCCAGGAGAAGCCACCATCGTTCCATTGTTTATTACAGCCAATAACATTCATCTGATTGATACTTATGCAGGTCTGCTTCTGCCATCTGTGGCAGTATCCATGAATTTGATTATCATGGTTACTTTTTTTAAAGGTATTCCTGATTCCCTGATTGAAGCCGCAAGAATAGACGGCGCTGGGGAAATCACGATTTTTGCCAGAATTGTCATGCCGCTGTCAAAAGCAGTCCTTTCAACCATTAGTATCTTTGCATTTATTGGGAGCTGGAACAACTATCTCTGGCCCTTACTCTGTTCTATGGACAGCAGTAAATTTACATTGCCTGTGGGAATCCCCATTTTTGCCGGAACTTACACCGTAGATTATGTGAAACCGATGACGGCCAACATGATCGCATCAATCCCTGCTATTATCATATACCTGATTTTTGAAAAACAGATTGTACAGGGAATTACCATGTCCGGCGTCAAGGGTTGACATAAGTATAAAACAGATAAAGGAGAATTAACTTCATGTTATGCTATCAAAAAGATTATCCAAGACCACAATTTGTCCGAAATGACTGGGCCAGTTTAAACGGAATCTGGAACTTTAGCTTTGACGACGGCAACAAAGGAGAGGCAGAAGGCTGGTATAAGCGTTTTCACAGGGAAAAAGAAATATGCGTACCCTTCACTTATGAAACGAAAAAAAGTAAAATTCACGACGAAGAAATTCATCATTATGTGTGGTATGCCCGAAAATTTGAAGCTGATAAAGCAAAAACAACACGTAATAAGCTGATTCTGCATTTTGAGGGAAGTGATTTTCTTACAAAGGTGTGGATTAATGGTCAGCTGGCCGGAATGCACGAAGGCGGATATTCCCGTTTTTCCTTTGATATTACAAATCTTATAACCGATGGGGAAAACCTTGTAGTCGTAAAAGCAGAGGATCATCCCGATGCACAGCAGCCCAGAGGAAAACAGCGCTGGATATCCGAGAATTTCGGCTGCTGGTATGTTCAAACTACGGGAATCTGGAAGACTGTATGGATGGAGTATGTGCCCAGCATCAGCTTACGCCCAGTGAAAATGACCCCGAATCTGCCCGAAGGCAGGCTGGAACTGGAATATACGGTGGACTGTCCGGAAGTTCTGGACGGAGGAAACCTGGAAGTGGAGGCATTGGTAAGCTTTGGTGGCAGATTTGTGACAAAAACTGTAACGGCCATAGTGAAAAATCCCACAAAAATTTCCATTGATCTGGAAGCTGCAGAGGCAGGCTATCCCTGGGGAATTCGTACATGGACTCCTGCCGAACCAAGTCTTTATGACATCAGCTTCCGTACACGATTTAATGGAGAAGTGTGGGATGAAGCAGGTTCTTACTTTGGAATGCGTGACATCCGGATCGAGGGTCCCAACATTCTTCTAAACGGAGCGCCGTTGTATCAAAGGCTGATCCTTGACCAGGGATATTGGGATGAATCTCATTTGACTCCGCCAGATGAGGAAGCGTTAATTCAGGATATTGATAAGATTCATGAACTTGGCTATAACGGCTTAAGAAAGCACCAGAAAACAGAGGATGAAAGATTCCTTTACTGGTGTGATGTGAAGGGAATGCTGGTCTGGAGCGAAGCGCCTGCTGCCTATATTTATTCTGACAGGGCAGTGGAACTTTTTACAAACGAATGGCTTGATATTGTAAAACAGAATTATAATCACCCTTCCATTATCACCTGGACTCCTATAAACGAATCCTGGGGGGTACCGCAGGTTAAGACAGACAGAACGCAGCAGCATTTTACAGAAGCCATCTATCACCTGACAAAAAGCATTGACTCACATCGTCCGGTAATCGTAAATGACGGGTGGGAACATACTGTCTCCGATATCCTGACTCTGCATGATTATGAAGAGGCAGGGGAAATTCTCAAAAAGCGATATACACAGTATAAAGATGAAATTATGACAGCAGAAATCTACCACTCCACTTCCAGATCCGCCCTTGCAAACGGCTTTTCCTACAAAGGTCAGCCAGTGATTATCAGTGAATTTGGAGGCATTGCATTCGACAGTGATAAAGAAGGCTGGGGATATGGAAATAAAGTCAATACAAAAGAAGATTTTTTAAAAAGGTTCGACAGCATTACGACCGCAATAAAAGAAATCCCCTATGTTTGCGGCTACTGCTATACCCAGGTTACAGATGTACAACAGGAGATTAATGGTCTGATGGATATCTCCAGAAATTATAAAGTAGATCCTGAAGTAATTAAAGAAATCAACGAAAGAAAAGTAGCATACTGGAGAGATGAACTCCGGTAGGGTGAAATCTAAAGAAATTTATAAAGCCTCCTCTCTGTTCGTTTGTGTAGAGAGGAGGCCCACATACCGCCATTGCATACATTCATGGTACATTCTGAGTATTCTCTTTCAAAGGAAGCCTATCTTTTATCTGCTGAACATTCATATCAATTTCCTCTCGACTTAATCAACCGCCTGCTGTCCCACTACCTCTTTAAGTAATCCATTAAAATACTGAATCATTCCATTTACATCGTCCATATCGTAATAATCTTTCAACTTTAACTGTATCGCTCCTGATATATTGTTCAGGCAATGCCCAATATGATAGAACTCCATCCGATCTGAATCCAAATCTAATTCCAGATTTTCCAGCAGACTGCCAAACCGGATATTTAAAAAGCTTATTTCCTCCTCCAAATCACAATATTTGCCTCCTTCAATGTCAATTAAGTAAGCATTATCATATTTATCAACCAGAACATGATTTGGTCCCAGCTCTCCATGAATAAAGGTATACTCCTGCCTTTTCTCCATAATCTTTGACAGCTTGAGCAATTTATCCCATACTCCCATATACAATTTTTCATTGCTGCCATCTGCTGCTTTTAAATATCCGATATTCTTTTGTGCGGCTCTCAGTGTATGTTCCAGGATATCAAATTCTTCCGTTTGCATTCGGTTTAACTGTCCCACAAAATCACTCTTTATTTTATGCAGATTTGTAATACTGGTTTTTAAAGAACTTAATACTCTGGGCAATTGGTCTTTCCGATGCGCAATAATATCATCCATATCAGTTCCATCTATGTATTCTGCAAAAGCATATTCATAGTCCTGCTCACCTTTACTTCTATCTATAAAGTATAACTTTGGTGTGAGCACGTTATGTTGTAACATCAATTGATTGTTTAATTCAAACAATTGAGAGCTACTGGATAAAAAAATATCTTTTTCCTCATTATAAGCAAAATACGAAGTGCTTTTATCCCATATGTAAATAACAAAGCAAAACCCACTTTTAGTCTCTGCCAGATAGGTATGTTTTTGTGCACCTCCCAGAATTCTTGTCATTCGATTCAGAATAAATGAGTCTCCAAAAACAATCATTGTTTTTAACTTCATAAACTGTTGGACCTTATCTGCATCCATATAATTTCCCTTTCTCCACATATTCCCTTTTCTGTAACAAACTTATCACTAAACGTAATAGAATTCAAGCTTTCTTAACGGATCCTTTATTGACATCCCATTTTGTTTTTTGTAAAATACCCCATAGTTCACAGAAATGTGTCCCGCTGCTGCATCATGACGATTATTATTCCGGCTATTAAAGCATACTATAATCAGCGCCGTGAGAAAGTAACAAAACTTTTGTTGTAAAATTTACTTTACAGCAAAGGTTTTTTTGAATTGAAATAAAATAAATATAACAAAGAGGATGAAATGGAATTAATATCAAAAAAAACAAATATTTCTAAATTAACACTTGGAGGAATCCTGATAACATTAGGTGTTGTATATGGAGATATCGGCACATCACCGCTTTACGTAATGAAGTCTGTATTATATGGAAACGGCGGTATTCAATCTGTCTCGGAAGATTTTATACTTGGAACCCTTTCCCTGGTATTTTGGACACTCACCATATTAACAAGCATAAAATACGTATTTATAACCTTAAGGGCTGACAATAATGGTGAAGGCGGAATCTTTTCCCTTTTTACACTGGTAAGAAGCCGATCCAGATGGCTGATCATCCCCGCAATGATCGGAGGCTCCGCATTGTTAGCAGATGGTATGCTTACTCCGGCAGTAACCGTGACTTCCGCTGTTGAGGGTCTGAAGCTGCTCCCAGTCTTTCACGAGCTCTTTGGTGACAATCAGGGAAATATCATTGCCCTGGTTATATTCATAATCTGTATTTTGTTTTTTATTCAGCATATTGGTACAGATTCCATTGGTAAACTATTCGGCCCAATCATGTTTTTGTGGTTCTGCAGCCTGGCGTTTTTTGGTATTATCAATCTGGCGCAAAATCCTTCTCTGCTGCGTGCATTGTCACCCTATTATGCAATTAATACGCTTTTCAGCCCCGACAATAAACTTGGTTTTTTTATTCTGGGCAGCATATTCTTGTGTTCCACTGGTGCAGAAGCACTATACTCTGACCTGGGACATGTAGGCAGAAAGAACATTTACTTTACCTGGCCATTCGTTAAAATATGTTTATTACTCAACTATTTCGGTCAGGGTGCATGGATTTTATCTTCAAAAGGCAATCCGGTATTTGCTCTAACAGAAGACATTAATCCATTTTACCAGATGATTCCCCATGGTATGCTTGTTTACGGCATCTTAATTTCTACCCTTGCTGCCATCATCGCATCTCAGGCCCTGATATCTGGTTCCTTTACACTTGTATCAGAAGCAATTAAACTGAATCTGTTTCCCAGACTCCATACCATATACCCCTCCCCTTCCAAGGGACAGCTTTATATTCCAGCAATCAACCGGATTTTATGGATTGTCTGTATTGGTATTGTATTCTACTTTCAAAGTTCTGAGAAAATGGAATCGGCCTATGGTCTTGCAATCACAGTTACCATGCTAATGACAACTGTTCTTCTGTATAACTATATGCTAAAGAAGAAAACACCCATTCTGCTTGCAGTCGTCATGCTTGTTTTCTTTATGAGTTTTGAAATCTCTTTCTTTATTGCAAATATTGTTAAGTTTTTCCACGGCGGATTTGTAGCCATTATCATTGCCGTATCGATTTTGTTTATTATGTATCTCTGGGACAGAGCTCATGTGATCCGGGTGCGTTATGAAGAATTCGTACCCATTAATAACTATTTAAAACTACTGACTCAGTTAAGTCAGGATCCGGACGTTCCCAAGTATGCCAGCAATCTGGTGTGCTTAAGCAAATGTCCAAATTCAACGGAAATTGAACGCAAAATATTATATTTTCTATTAGATAAACGGCCAAAAAAAGCCGATGTTTACTGGTTCGTAGATGTTAACGTAACGGATGAACCCTACCAGGCAGAATATACGATTGAAAAATTCAATACAAACAACATTATAAAAATCCAGTTAAAACTGGGCTTTCGTATTGATCAGAACCTGAATGTGTTCTTAAGGCAGATATCAACGGAACTGGTGGAAAACGGGGAAATTGAACCGCAGTCAAACAGCTACTCCATTCTTCCCAACCGAAAGCTGGGAGATTTCAGATTTGTATTTATCCAGGAAATTTTATCTCATGATGCCACATTATCCGCCTGGGACTCTTTCGTTTTAAACACAAAACTGTTTATACAGAAATTCACAGCTTCCCCCTCAAACTGGTTCGGACTTGACACCAGTGATGTTTATATTGAAAGAGTGCCCATGTTCCTTGGACATTCAAACCGGGTAATTTTAAAAAGAGTGGAACAAAAATCAGGAAAGAAATAAAAAGTAAAACAGTTAAAAAGGCGCTGCCTGTCAACTTGACAAAGCAGCGCCATTACATATACTCCCCAGTATTGTAATTACTTTATTTGATTTTTCAGAAAGGATACCTCTTCTTTTGTCAAATCCCTTAGATCTGAGTTTTCCATAGATGTATCACTATTTTCTATAAGCAGTAATTTTGCGTCTTTCGTCATAATCGTATTATGCCAAAGAGTAGGTGGAATCTGATACACTGCATGTGGTCTCATCTCAACAGTTTCCATATTCAGGTCTTTTCCCTCTTCTGTAGCATAGACAAGAGTACAACTTCCATTCAGCAAAACAAACAACTCATCTGTGCGATTATGTCTTTCAAGATTTCCAATCTGTTCAATATCATTGGCCGGTTTCCAATTCTTGATCCCTACTGTCCACTGAGGATTTTCGTAAACTCTTTTCAGAGCCTCTCCATCATATTGTATTTCTGATATTTTCATCTGCATTCGTTCCTCATTCCCGATTACTTCTTGTATTTTCTATTACTCAAAAGCCTTTGTAAGATCAGAGAAGTTTTTACAGGCCTCCAGCTTTTCCATGGTCTGCTCATTACCAAGTTTTCCAGCCAGTTCAGATAACAGCTTTAAATGAACCGTTGCATTTTCATTGTCAGACGGTACTGCAAACAGAAATATATAATGAACTGGCTGTTCATCATAAGATTCCCATGTAATCATGTTTTTTGTTTTACCAATTGCGATTCCGACTTTTTTCACGAAATCAGACTTTCCATGAGGAATTGCCACATGATTTCCGATTCCTGTGATGCCTTCACTTTCTCTTACAAATACGTCCTTTACAAATCCATCAATATCAGAGACATATCCTGCTTTATAAAGCAGACCCGAGAGAAACCGGATAGCCGATTCCTTATCTTCCGCCACCATATCCAAATCAATAACCTCTTTATCTAAAATAGCCTTCACAGCCATATTTTCACTCCTCTACTTAATAAAGTACTGGTATAAATCCAGTCCAGTCTTCACCTGACGTATCTGTTTCATGAACTCATCATTTTCAGTCAGGGAAATAAAATCCTTATAAAACTGCTGGGTACATGCCTTTTGCAGATCAGTATCCATTTTAAGTGCCAGAAGAAATACCACGTCTACCATATCCTCATGCCACCCAATGGGCTTCTCCAAAACTGCTACTACCACCCTGGATTCATTGACTGCCTGATTATTACCGTGTGGAATTGCCACGCCTCCCCCAACAGCAGTTGTTGTTGCTTTCTCCCTGTCCATTACATTTTTTAAATAATCCTCAGATACATCACCAGACTCCAGCAGCTGGTTCACCATAAGCCGAAGGAGTTCATCTTTATTTTTAACAGCAGGGTGAACCAGCATATAACCTGCGCGAAACAGTTGATGGCAGATGCTGGAAGCCCGAAACCGCATATTTCCTTTGCTGTTTCGAATTCGGGTCACCGCTTCTCTGATAGAAAATATGTCCTTATCCGTGGGAGCCTGTCCAATGCTTATCATTCTGTCATGACTGTATTTTAAATTTATATTTGTAAAAACCACATCATAGCGGTCACACATAAACGGTTTAAAATCATGTTCACTGATTGCTTTTAGGAAAATAATCTCAGGAATATTCTTTTTAATCAGATCAATCATAAGCTGGGAAGGTCCCATTCCAGAATTACTGACCAATAGCGCTTTCATGGGTATAGTTTTCCGGACAAGGGCTGACTGAATATACAGCGCAATGTTTGATATTTCATCCTCGGTAATCTGCACCCCGTAATACGATTCAAAAAGTGAGCTTGTTGACCATGTTGCCAGATACACCTGCTTGTACTCTATTTTCACAAATTTACTGATATTATCGGGATGCTCCTCACCATACTTCATTCTGAAAATAGCAGAACGCATATGCATCAGTAATCCATCATACAGCACTTTATCTTCGGATAAATCATCATTTAAAACATTGGCAATCGTGCTGATCACTTCTCCCACAAACTGCTGCAGCAGCTGATTGAAATAACTGGGGTTTGTACGCATATTTTCTGTGCCGTCATTCCCAATCTTTCTGGCAGACAGCAGCATGGAGGTAAGCAGCAGAGTATCCTCATCCATCCCCTGAATGGAAAATTCTGATTTCACCTTATCATAGATTGATTTTGCAAACAGATATTCCGTAAAATCCCTTAAGCTGTCTTCCGTCTCACTCTCGTCCTGTTTTAGTGGATGAGAAGCTCTTTTGATGGAAAGACACACCATAATCCAGGCAGTCCGGAATGAATTCTCGGCGAACTGTATTCTCCATGCATTTTCCATATCCACAATAATACTCTTTACCCTTGCATAATTCACCCCGGCTGCATAAGTCTCAAAAAGGGCATCCGTGATTTCCGGCATAATATAAACCATATAATTTACCATGGCCTGTCTGTAGGTTTTTTCATCACCCTGAAGCATGATCCCTCTGCCCCGCACAGTTACAATCTTTATATTATATTTTTGAAACCAGACTTCCACAGACTTTACAAGAACAGACACCGTAGGCGCACTCATATACAGGCGTTCCGCCAGCTGCCAAAGAGTAACCGGCTTATCCATGGCATACTTTAAAAGCATTCCAATCATCTGATTGTTCCTTGACATATCCTCAGTTACTTCCGAACTCTCAGAATACCCCATTGCAAGCAGCTCCGTGCGCCTTGTAGTATGCAGACAAACTCCAAGACCCGGTTTCTTCTCTATATGCCCCAGTTCCTTTTGCTGCAGCCATTCATCCACCTGATCCACCCTGGTTCTGGCAGTTTTTACCGAGACTCCTAGCAGATCGGCCAGTCTGGAAACCGGGATATTTTCATTGTCCAAAAGAGCTTTCAGTATTTTTTTTAAGTATGCCTTCTCACCTGCGTTACTCATTTATTCTCCATTTTATTTATTCATTTCCCGTTGCAATGGCATCTAAGAACTTATATCGGTTTGCAGAACCAAGAATCTCCATATAATTCATTACAAATTCTTTTATTCCTTTTTCCGCTTCCATGCACATATGCATATAGTCCATATCAGGCTCCCGTTCAAGAGCCGCCATCATTGCCTTTTTGCCTGTGGAAAATGCGTCAGTAGCTACGTTTACTTTATTAATGCCGCATTCAATGGCCTTTTTCAAATTTTCTTCTCCAGAACCGGACCCTCCGTGAAGTACCAGGGGTACATCAACGGTTTCATTTAATAATTTTAACCGGTCAAAGTCGAGTTTTGGAATCTTACCTTTAGGGTAGTCCCCATGGGCGGTACCCACCGCTACGGCCAGTGCGTCAACACCAGTTCTATTTACAAAATCCAGTGCCTGATGGGGGTTCGTATAAAGGTCCAGATTGGTGTCGTCAGAATCCACCGCCATGCCAACATGTCCCAATTCTCCCTCTACGGAACATCCCACTGCATGTGCCATTGCCACCACCACTGCGGTTCTCTCAATATTATCTTCATAAGACAAGGAGGAACCATCAAACATGATATTGGTAAATCCCCGGTTAATACAGTCTGCAATAATCTGATAATCCGTCGCATGATCAAGATTTAATGCAATGGGAACCGATACCCTCTCTGCAAGTTCCCTGATCATGGGAAGCATTTCCTCCGCATGGGCATGATTTTTCATCTGTCCGCATCCAAACTGGATAATCATGGGGGAATAGGCTTCCTGGGCTGCTGTAATCGCACCTCTAACCATCTCCATATTAATACTGTTCATGGCCATTACCGCATAATGATGTTTATGGGCATGATCCAGAATTGTTTTCATTGAAGTTAACATAATACTTATTCCTCCATTTTACTTTTACGTCTATTGTATTTCGATATTAAAATCAAAATCTTCATCTTCTTTTATACTGGTATCCTGTTCATCCAAAGGTTTCTTAATAAATGCGTAAATCACGCCAGTAAGTACAGAACCTATAATAAGAGCTAAGATAAACACAAGAGGATTCTTCATCATTGGAACAACAAAGATGCCGCCTGCTGCTGCAGGGCTTTCACAGCCAAAACCTACGGCAATTGCTCCGGCAACAGTGGAACCAATTACGGATGCCGGTATAAAACGCAGAGGGTCTGATGCTGCAAATGGCAAAACACCTTCTGTAATAAAACATAATCCCATTGGAAATGCTGCTTTTCCTGCTTCCCGCTGGTCTGCACTAAACTTTTTCTTTGCTATAAGGGTGGAGATAAATGCCCCGATCGGCGGTGTCATACCACCAATAATTTTTGCTGCTGCCGGCCCCATAATCTTGTCTGCCAACAATGCATTTGCTGCCATAGAAGCCGTTTTATTCACAGGACCGCCTAAGTCAAATCCCATACAAAATCCAATAACACCACCAATTATGCCCTTTGCTCCACCATTTAATGTGATAATCCACGCCTGGAATTTTGTCATTAGGAACGACATTGGTATTGAGAATACACAAAGGAATATCATACCGCATACCAGAGTTGAAATAAGAGGAATCAGCATTACCGGCATAAGACCCTGACTCCATTTTGGAACTCTCCACTTTTTCATCCAGTTAATAAAGGAACCAATAATAAAGGACATCAGTAATCCGCCCAGAAAGCCTGCCTTAGACTGTGATGAACAATAACCGATAACCAGACCAGGCATAATTCCGGGACGTCCGGAAATCGAATACGCAACACCTGCCGTCATAACTGCAACAGCAAAATCCATTGCAAATGTACCGATCTTATTTACACCCCACCAGAATCCCAGCCACGTAAACGGATTTAAATTACTAAAAGGGGTTGCCCCTGCCTCTACCGCATTACCAATATCATATCCTCCCAAAGCTTTAGCCAGTGCGCACAGCAAACCGCCTGCAACAACAAATGGTATCATGTAGGATATACCCGTCATAACATGACGCTGAATATTATTCTTTTTACTATTCATTTTTTTACCCTCTCCTTTTGCACCTATCTCTCTAATTTTTCGTGTGTTTTCTTTATTACACCTTTCGCAGATTTCATAACAAGACTGATGGGAATCTCAATCACCGGTTTCCCCTTAAAACGGTCTTTTGTAATTCCAATATCTGCAGCAATGATAACCACATCTGCTTCAGCTATGTCCTCAGGTGTAAGTGCATTCTCAATTCCGATAGATCCCTGTGTCTCTATCTTAATTTCATCCCCCATTTCTCTTGCTGCTCCTTCAAGCTTCTCTTTTGCAATGTAAGTATGAGCAATTCCTGCAATACATGCTGTTATTCCTACTATCTTCACTTTCCTGCCTCCTGTTCTCTTGTTTGTAATGATAATATCATCCTTTATTTAACCGGTGTAAAAGAACTTATGCCCTCAATTGTGGTAACTTTTTAGTAAAGCCTTAACCGGATTAACACCTGCCATACTCTTTTCTCCAACAAAAAAAGAACCATCCTTCAGGACGGTCCTTTTCTTTACAAACAGATATTTACTTGCTTAAGCACAGAAGCTTCTCCATCAGCGCCACACTTCCCACATTGTAGCCG
>SVDS01000083.1 GCA_015057715.1 Paenibacillaceae bacterium | reverse complement strand
GCAAGAACGATTTTGCTCTTGCTTTTTGATATAGGAGTAAACCTGTCATAATGGCGGAAAATCTCATCAATGAGATATTGTCCTGCCTTAGATACACCTCCGCCTATAACAAATACTTCCGGGTCAATGACCATGGTAATCTGAGCCAGTGTAAGGCCAAGATAATGACCCACGATATCGATCACTAACTTTGCCAGTTCATCTCCAGCTTTAGCCGCGTCTAATACTTCCTTCGCAGTAACATCATCTCCGTAATCCCGTAATACAGAAGGAATATCCGTAGAAGCCATCTTCCGTCTTGCTTCTCTTGCAATACCAGTAGCACTTGCAATCTGCTCCACACAGCCTACACCGCCGCAGTTGCAATGTTCTGTCTCTTCATCCCGGATATGAATATGACCGATTTCACCTGCCAGCCCGTGCTTGCCGGCGATAATCTTCTCTCCCAGGATTACGCCTCCGCCCACGCCTGTCCCCAGGGTGACCATAACTATGTCTTCGTAGCCTTTACCACCGCCCTGCCACATCTCACCCAGGGCAGCCACATTGGCATCATTTCCGCACAGTACCGGAATTCCGTCCAGCCTGCTGCTCAGTTCTCTGCCAGGATATAAATCACGCCAGCCTAAATTAACGCAGACCTCCACATATCCATCCGGCATAACCGGTCCAGGAACTCCCATTCCGATGCCTTTGATCTCATCAAGAGAGAGATTAAGCTTCTTAAGTGTTTCCAGAATGGAAGCCGATACATCATCAAGAATGTATCTTCCGTTCTCTTCCGTTCTGGTACCAACCTCCCACTTATGAAGAAGTTCCCCTGTTGTTTCAAATATTCCGATCTTAACAGATGTTCCTCCCACATCTATGCCAACACACTTTTTTCCCATGTCCAGATACGCTCCTTTATGCTTTTGTACCACAGATGCAGATTATTATAAGGATTTTGCCACTTCTGCCACATGCTCAGGCGTAAATCCAAAATGGTCAAATAACAGATTAGCGGGTCCGCTTGCTCCGAATCCGGTCATGGTGACATAAGCGCCGTCAAGACCCACATATTTGCCCCAGCCGAAATCGCTTAATGCTTCCACTGCCACACGTTTTCTAACTGCCTTTGGAAGTACAGATTCCTTATACTCCTGGCTCTGCTCCTCAAATAAATCCATACATGGCATGGAAACTACACGGACTTTCTGGTCAGGAATAAGTGCTTTTGCCTTTACAGACAATTCTACTTCCGATCCGCTGGCAATAAGAATCAGATCTGGTGTTCCTTCACAGTCATCAATTACATAGCCACCCTTTAATGCCTCTTTGCTGCTTCCTGGCATAGGTGTCAGATTCTGTCTGGTAAGAACCAGAGCTGTCGGTGTCTTTTTGGAAGTCAGTGCAGAGTACCAGGCTGCTTCTGTCTCTGTTTCATCACAGGGACGGAATACATGGAAGTTTGGCAATGCACGTAACATGGCAAGCTGTTCGATTGGCTCATGAGTCGGGCCGTCTTCACCAACACCAATACTGTCGTGAGTGAATACGAAGGATAACGGTACTCCCATTAAAGCTGAAAGACGTGCCATCGGTTTTGTGTAATCACTGAAAACAAAGAAAGTAGATACATAGGTACGAAGTCCGCCGTGAAGCATCATACCGTTTCCAATCGCTGTCATTCCAAGTTCCCTGACTCCGAAATGCATGTTTCTGCCAGCAGGATTCTCCTTGCTGTAATCTCCCATATCTGACATATTTGTCTTATTGGAAGGTGCTAAATCCGCAGAACCGCCGATTAAGTTTGGCATATATGTCTTAATTCTGTTTAAAATCTGTCCGGATAAATTTCTGGTTGCATCAGCCTTCTCCGGCTTTTTCCAGAAATCAGCGCATGCCTCGATGGATTTTTCTCCTGCATCCGGATCATGGTAAGCATTCCACAATTCTTCCATGTCTGGATACTCCTGGCAGTAAGCAGCAAACATTACATTCCATGCCGCTTCTGTCTCAGCCTTTTCCTCAGCAAGCTTTCTGTAATGGCTGTAAACTTCTTCTGGAACATAGAATGGTTCCATAGATGGCCAGCCTAAGTTTTCCTTTAATGCAGTAATGTTATCAGCACCCAGAGGTTCCCCATGAGCGCTTGCCTTACCCTGCTTTGCAGGACAGCCAAAGCCGATCTGTGTCTTTATGGTGATAAAGGAAGGATGCTCTGTATCTGCCTTTGCCTCTTCGATTGCACGTCCGATGGCTTCTAAATCATTCCCATCCTCAACCGTAATAATCTGGAAACCAAATGCTTCCATACGTTTTTGTACATTCTCTGTAAAAGCAATATCTGTACTTCCTTCAATGGAAATTTTATTGGAATCATAAAAAACAATTAATTTACCCAGACCAAGAGTTCCTGCAAGAGAAAATACTTCGGAGGAAATTCCTTCCATCATACAGCCGTCTCCACCCAAAGCAAAGGTGTAATGATCAACTACCGGATAGTTGTCCTTATTAAATACAGCAGCAAGATGACTTTCGGCAATTGCCATACCGACTGCCATACCCATACCAGCTCCAAGAGGACCTGTAGTTGCCTCAACGCCTACCGTATGGCCATACTCCGGATGTCCAGGAGTTTTAGAACCAAGCTGGCGGAAATCCATCACATCCTCTTTGGATAAATTACCATATCCAAACAGATGAAGCATAGAGTACAACAGCATGGATCCATGACCTCCAGACAGGATAAAACGGTCTCTGTTGGCCCATGTTGGATCTGCCGGATTATGATTCATGTGATTTGCCCATAATTCATACGCAGCAGATGCGCAGCCTAAAGGAAGTCCCGGATGTCCGGAGTTGGCTTTCTGGATTGCATCGGCAGAAAGGATGCGGATTGCATTAATTGACATAGTATCGATGTTGCTCATTGGTATTGTCCTCCTATTTGTAATCTTATTTCTTTCATGTTCTGGGGTCCGGATACGATCAGAGTATTAGGAAATCTGCCGTTTCGGATTTTTGTTATGGGAAAATCAAATGTACCGGAAAATTTAAGCCTTCCTGACATGTTATAGACTCTGCAAGAGTCTTCATTATACAAAATTACCAGGTTTCCGTCAATATCGGCATGGGTGTACTGATATTGGAAACCACTGGTAAACATCAGGTTCCCATTGGATTTATATACAGAAAGCTTATAAGGATTTTCCCCCTCAGGGTTATTGGTAATCATTCCTGCATACTTGTCCGAATAAAATACACTTTTTATCTCATCTTCAGCCGGAATCTGCTTAATCAGCTCCGGAGAAAGTGCATTCTTTGTGGAATAAAACGAAATACCATTATCTGCAAACGCGCAGGAGTATGTGTCATCAAGAAACCTTACCTGTGCTACAAATGTTGACTCATAAGGTTCATCAAATCCCCCCACAAGCCTGTCCGGAACACTTTTGCCGATTTCTGCAAAATTATGAAAGGCAACTCTTCCATTCATTGTTCCATTCTTTAAAAATGCATAAGATCCAATCAGCTGTGTTCCATCAGGAGATAAGCTGATATCCACCGGATAGCCGGAATCTCCTCCTAACAGAGCTTTGATCTTCACATCCAGAGAACTGCCATCCCGTTTATAAAAATATACATAATTGGAAGTAGTATCTTCTAAGATCGCGGCCACGACTCCGTGAGCTGACACAGACGCCTTTATAATAGGCAGTACCGTGTTTGCCACTCCGGTATTACCCGTCTTATCAAAGACATAGATGGAATTACCCTGTTGATCTGCAATGACCGCATAAGGGCCATTGACACTGGCAACCGGCGATTTCATCTCATAACTCTGTATCCATACCTCTTTCCCCTGGTTATCAATATAGGAAGCTCCATCCTTGCTGTACTTTAACACATTGGTTCCAAAGTCCAAATATCCAACGTAGCTTCCTTCATTGAGCGATTTTTCCCAGACGACGCTGTATCCAGTATACTGATAATAATTCAAATATGTATACAGACTGACTGCACCAGCAGACAGGATAAAAAGCACCACGAGAAAAATCTTTAACTTTTTCTTTTTAACCTTTGTGCGGGCTCTTTTTATGATTTCATTGCTGTCCTCGTCCTTTTGCGGTGAAGCCGGGACAATCTGACGCCGCAGCTGGTCTTTCTTTATCTCTCTGTTCATAGAGTTTATATCGCTCATGCAGTTTCTCCTAAAAATGCCCATATGTAATTGTAGTATACATCAAATTAGAGAGAAACGCATTAAGTTTTTCTACGGAAGACGCAATTTCTGGCCCGCAACTATCTTATTTTCATCTTCCAGTCCATTCAGTTCACAAATTTCCTTTAATTTATTAACGCTCTTATATTCAGCAATACAAATCCCATACAGCGTTTCGCCTTCTACCACGGTATGAATCCGTTGTCCATCCGTCGCCGCCTCCTGGGTTGCAGGTTGTGTCTCGGGTTTGGCTGCCTGTGTCACCTTCTCTTCTACTACCTTTTGTGTTGCTTGCTCTGACTCTACGGCTGCAGCTGTCTCACTGACTGTCTCACCCGCTGACTCTCCAGCCTGTGCCGCTGTCTGCGCCTGTGTGGCTCCCGGCATGGTTTCAGACATGGTTTCCTTGTTGACTGCAGAGGTCGGATAAACTTCTCCATCTGCTTCCTCTACCACTACTCCCGATTCCTTTTTCTCACCCTTTTGCTGGGTCTTATCACCCAGGAGAATTTTTTCTGCCTTGGCTGGAATTGCAGAGACTACCACACTTTCCATGCTTTTCATACGCTCATAGTTGTTAAACATAACAATTCCGCCAGCTAATACGACAACTGACATGGCCATGCACATGCCCCGGAGAAGTCCGACAGTCTGATGCCTGTCCACTGCTTCTTCCTTGTTCTCGCCCATTCGCTTGCGGAATTCTTCAATTACCTTATCATTTGTATCGGTTTCGATACGTTTTACATCCTTGCGCAGTACCATATAGTCCTGCATCATCTGATTGCGTTCATAATAGATACTGTACCCCTGAAGCTTATAAAAACCATCTTCTGAGGTTACATAAATTGTTTCATCCCCCTCTGTTCCACAACTTAGATACATTAATTTGTTGGGACCTCCAAAATACTGCATATGCTGCTTCCAGTAATTTAAAGGACTTAAATCTTCCCCGGGACTTGCGCATATAAACCAGCCCTGTATGGATCTTTTTGGAAAAAGCTGTTCCATATTCTGGGACGCTCTTTTCCATGACAGTTCTGTAAAGGATACCTTTTTGCCCTCTTCCGTCACGTCCTCCATCTCCAACGCTCCGTCTATAAAGATATACGGCGTCCCGTCACTCAACTCCATACTGCCAAGCAAAAGTCCAACCCGCAGTCTTTGTCCACTTGCAGGAAAAAGGCGTTTTAAATATGTGTTAACATAATCCTCTACATATAATTTTACGATTTCATCCCGTTCCCCAATCTGTCTGATGTTCTTGGGCAGCTTCGGGAACGGATTGTATACTTCATCCATTGGATCACCCCGCTATTCTATTTAATCCAATGAATCATAGCATAAGGATTTTGAAAAACGTGTCAAAGAAAGTACGAGTTTTCCCATAACTTTTCGACAAGACAAATACTGCGGCTGATGCAGTCTGCCATACGCATAACAACAGAAAGCCGGATACTCTGAAGCATAAGCGGATCGTAATTTCCACAGCTTCCCACAATACCTGTTATAAAAATATCCCCTACAGCCCGTAGCTCTTTGCTGACTCCAAGGCCTGGTTTTAACGCCCCTTTTCCAAGGGTGACATAACCAATGTGCTCTATATTTCCAACCGAGGCATCCACGGCTACCACTACATGATTGGGATATCGCAGCTTTAAAATAGTCTGATAGGTATCCAAATTCATGGCGTGAACCGGACGCTCTAACGTGCCCAGTAACTCTAAATGCTCCAGTCCCATTTCATTTAGCTTATAACCAATTAAGGGCCCAAGGCTGTCTCCCGTGGAACGGTCGGTGCCTATGCATAAAAACAGTACACCTGCCGATTTTCCATTCTCCTGCTCCGAGCATATCATGCTGTAAAGTCTGGACGCAAACTCCTCTGCTTCAAAGGTCTGCCTGGTGTCATAATAAAAAACATCCCGATTTCCCCGGATTGCAATTCTTTCCCATAATTTCATAATATACTGCCCTGCTGTCCTTATTTTTCTCTGTTCTATTATAAGCCGGGTTCTTAAGAATTATTCACCTCATTCCTCTGGAAAAATGCAAAAAAAGTACAGGCCTGCCGTTAATGACGGCTGGTTCCTGTACCTTTATTTTAGTCTTTTATGCTATTATAAATTTCCTTGGCTTCACTAATGGTTTGTGCCTTCCCCATCCGTATCATATCCGCCAGTTCATCAAGCTTTTCCGGGATCATATATTCAGATCCGATATAAGAGGCATAATTATCATTGATAAACAGCGTCTGCTCCTTAACCCGTATCTGAGCTTCTTTCCAGTTATTAACCGCCTCTTCGTGCTCCTTCTCAAGCTGTGAGATCTTTTCTCTCTTACTGCTGGCGATTTCATCGGATATAATCGTACTCGTTACCTTATCGAATGTATTTAATGCCTCCTGTTTCTTGTCCGCAATATCAGCAAGATCCTGTTCTGTTCTTGCAATCTCATCATCGAACTTCTCCAGATTATAGACCTTCTCGTTACGATCCTTTTTTATAGAACGGATAATGGCACGAAGCTTTCTCCGGTTGGATTTTATAGAATTTTTAATAGCCCTTCCCTTTTTTAAAGCCTCTGGGTGTCTGACTCTTGTCCGGTTGTTAATCAGTATATAAATCCCTCCAAAAAGCAGAATGGAGACAAAATAAATTCCCGCCAGATAGAATGATTTTCTTTGGGGTATGAGAAAATAGATCCCGCAGGGTATGGCTAGAAAAAAAATAAGTGCGGTAAAAAGCAGGATAATGGTTTCAGAAAACCCTCTGGTGAAAAACAAAGCATAATACCAGGTGCTCCTGCAGTAAGACGGAACATGATCCCGTTTAAAAACGGATTTTAACTCAGTAATCAATTCTTTGTTTTTATCCTTAAGCTCCTGAGTCTCCTCTTCAATCCGTTCCTTAATTCCCTGGGTTTTGGCTTTTTCCCGCTTGTTTCTTAAACGCTTTAGATTGTCCTGTTCTTTCGCGATTTCTCTGTCATAGGTATCGTTAATTTCCTGTACCCTTTTTTTCACCGTAAGGCTGATGGCATCGGTCACAGCCTTTCTCTCTGCTTCTATTTCTCTAAAAAGACTCTTTTCTTCCAGACGGTATTTTTCAAGCAAACTCTTGCTTACCGATAGTTCCTGAACGGCTCTGCATGCCTCTCCAAGAAATCCAACCTGATCTTCTATAGGCTGTGCCATCTTTTGTCTTCCTCCTTCGGCTTTTCCTCTCACAATTTTATCATAGGTTGATTTGTTTTACAATGTCCTGTATTTCTTCCTTGCCATATTCGTACACATAATGCTATAATCGTTTCATCAAATTACTGCCGGTCACCGATATTTGTCAGATAGAAGGGAAAATTATTATGTTTCGTATGTGGGCAAAATTAATAACCAATACCCGGATCGTGAAAGATACTGTCATCTGTATCTCCGATTACAGTCTGTCCAGGACGTCCATGGTGTTTCAGTCACTGGAGGAGATCTGCTATCAGTTTGATCTTGGAAAGCCCATATGGCTTGATTCTACTGTTAAGGATTTTAAAGTTCATTCAAAAGCACGATTTACTCAGGATAATTTTATGGAAGCCATTGATTTTGATTTTCTGGAGATACAGATTATAGAAGAATAACAGAAAAAGCGGGTAATTAATATTTACTAAGGCAGACAGCCAGATTTGCTGTCTGCCTTTTACAACTCTTTTTTCATCTTTATTCGTAGTATTTGCCTGTCAGCTCAGCTATGCTGATTCGTATTACTGCAGTTCCCCGAACCATGTTTTCTGGAAGCGGTACATGAACCAGCTGGGGTGTGTATTTTTCCACGACTTTCTGCAGAGCCAGCCTTTTTTCTTCCAAATCCCCTACCAAAGCAGCTCTTCCCGTTACAATTGCACTCTCATATTTTGTATTGGTATCACAGGGTTTCCCGTTTGCATCAAGTAAAAGCTCCTGCATCTCATACACCGTAAAACCTACTTTGCTGTCACGAATAATATTGTCAATCTTTTGTCCTTTAGGCAATCCATGCACATAAATACACTTATTAACATAGACAAAGTGAACCGGCGTATTGTATGGGGTACCGTCTTCATTTAGGGTTGCCAGGCTGCCTGTTTGCACTCTGGACAATAAATCATTCAATTTTTCTTCTGATAGCGGATGTGTTTTCATTCTATATTGCATTTTATTTATCCTCCTGTAATAAATTATTTTGTTTTTATACGGAAAAAGAAGTACCACCAATGAAAGAGTATAACTGCAATAAGAAAACACCTGGCAGGCAAAACACGAATTGTGGCAAATGCAATCATCATAACCGTGGACGCAAATATTAAAATTGACAGCTTGGTTTTAAGTGTCATAGCCCTTTCCTTTACATAGTTTTCTATATACTTCCGGTAAATATGGGTATGGCAAAACCATTGGTGAAATCGGGAAGACCCTTTTGCAAAGCAGTAAGTAGTAATCAGAAGAAATGGCGTTGTAGGGAGAACCGGCAGCACTATACCCAGCAGTCCCAGCCCCAGAAAGGCCAGCCCTGTGGTTAGATAAATAATTCTCACGATTCTGGACCTGCTCTTTAATTGAGTTATTTCTTCCCCGGATTCTTTAAAAACCATCTCTTTTTCAATCATTCTTATTGCAACTCCGTTTCGCTCTAGTTCTAATATAAAATTATACAGCAATACCGTCCTCTTGATAAGGGACGGTTTCCTCTTTTTTATAGGATACAGTTTTGCACCATGTCTGAATTAAACCATGCCTCGTTTAGAAGTTCTATCGCAGGTTCAATATCTTTCTCTTTTATCTTTCCATATCCCAGAACCACCGTATTACCCCGATAATTACCTTTTTCCAGCCAGAACGGTGATACCGGGCACACCTGAACTCCATATTGCAGCGCCTTTTGTAAAAGCGCATCTTCCTGCTGTCCATCCAAAAACTCAAGTAATATGTGCAATCCTGCGTAATGACCCAAAATCCGAACCCGGTCACCTATGATCTTATGAATGGCAGCCAGCAGGGTATCATGTTTTCTTTTTTGACTGAGACAAACTCTGCGTATATGCTTTGCCCAATTTCCGTCCTGCATAAAATGCAGCAGTGTCTTTTGTTCAATCAAAGGAATTGTACATTGATACCCTGTGTACTTCTCCTGATAAATGCTTAATAACCAATATGGCAGCACCAGGTAAGAAATTCGTAACCCAGGTGATAAAATCTTGGAAAAAGTCCCCACATAAATCACCCGCCCAGACTGATCAATGGACTGCAGGGAAGGAATCGCCCTTCCTTTATACCTGAACTCACTGTCATAATCATCTTCTATAATCATCATGTCTTGCTTTCGTGCAAGATTTAATATCTCAATCCGGTTTTGGATTGGCATAACCGCACCTGTGGGAAACTGGTGTGAGGGGGAGAGATAAACGATTGAAGCCTTTAGTAGTGAAAGTTTTTGAAGATCAATGCCTTCTTCGTCCACCGCGACTGGCTGTATTTGGAAGCCATTGCTAAGAAATACTGCCCTTGCACCATCATAACATGGTTCTTCCATTGCAATGGTTTTCTCAACTGTTAATAGCTTTATAATCATCTCCAATGCAGACTGTGTTCCACTGCTAAGGACAATTTGCTCTGTTTCACATTGTACACCCCGGTTGAGATACAGATAATTTTTTATCTGCTGACGTAACTGAGGATCACCCTTTCCGTCTGCGTAATTGTTTGTCGAATGTATCAGCGGTTCATCCAGAACGTCTGCCAGATGCATTCGCCAGAGCTTCTTGGGGAAATTTGTTTCATCAAGTTCACCATATTGAAAGCTGTATATACTTTTATCAGGAGGGCTGGCTGGCTGTTTCGTCATAACATTGCCTGGCTGTTTCCCTTTTGGTAATTCCTGAATCCACTCAAACTCCAACTTGTTTACAATATATCCCGAACCAGGAATACTTGTAATATATCCCTCCAGCTTAAGTTGATCATAGGCGTTTTCCACCGAGTTTCTGCCCACATGTAATTCATTGGCCAGCACCCGTGTGGATGGTATGCGTGATTCCACTGGCATATTACCACTTAAAATATCCCGTTTTATATGTTCATAAATTTGCATATAGATCGGTATTTTACTTTCACGGTCAATGTACAGCATCTTTCACTCTCCTAAAAGTTTTTAATAAATGCGGTAAAGCCTGAGTCAATAAAAAAAGCCATAGAATTTTAATAATTCACATGACTTTTTTATATTCAAACCAGATTATAATCTCTTTAAAAGCTCTTCTCTTTCCTTCTCAAATCCAGGCTTTCCAAGGAGAGCAAACATATTCTTTTTATAGCTTTCCACACCCGGCTGGTTGAATGGATTCACTCCCAGAATATAGCCGCTTACACCACAGGCATATTCAAAGAAGTAAAACAGCTGTCCTAAGCTGAATTCATCCTGATCCGGAATATTCACCATCAGATTCGGGACATCTCCGTCACTGTGCGCCAGAATGGTTCCATTCATCGCGCTCTTGTTCACGAAGTCCACGCTCTTTCCCGCCAGATAGTTCATTCCATCAGTATCAACCTCTTCTTCCTTTAAGAGAATCTCTGCCGGAGATTGTTCTACATTTAATACAGTTTCAAACATAATTCGGGACCCATCCTGAATAAACTGTCCCATAGAGTGCAAGTCTGTGGTTAAATCCACTGCTGCCGGAAAAATACCTCTCTGGTCTTTTCCTTCGCTTTCTCCAAACAGCTGTTTCCACCACTCGGAAACATAATGAAGGCTTGGCTCATAATTTGCCACGATCTCAACCGACTTTCCCTTTCTAAGGAGAATGTTGCGGACCGCTGCATACCGGAGTGAACCGTTTGATTCATAAGGTGTGTTTACTGCCTCCTCTCTGGCTGCTGCCGCGCCTTCCATCAATTTATCAATATCAGCACCGGATACTGCAATCGGAAGAAGGCCGACTGCCGTAAGCACTGAGAAACGTCCTCCCACATCATCCGGAACAACAAACGTTTGATAACCTTCCTGGTCCGCTAAATTCTTTAACGCACCCTTCGCCTTATCCGTAGTGGCATAAATCCTTTTATTTGCCTCTTCACGTCCATACTTTTCGATCAGCAGATCCTTAAATACACGGAATGCAATTGCAGGCTCTGTGGTTGTACCGGATTTGGATATAATATTAACGGAGAAATCTTTTCCTTCCAGCACGTCCTTTAAATCCTGAATATACTTGCTGCTGATGCTGTTGCCGACGAAATAAATCTCCGGAGTTTTACGCTTTCCTTTTGGTAATACGTTATAAAAGCTGTGGGATAAAAATTCGATCGCTGCTCTTGCACCAAGATAAGAGCCGCCGATCCCGACAACAAGCAGTACATCCGAATCACTCTGAATTTTTTCTGCTGCCGCCTTTATTTCCTGGAATTCTTTTTTATCATAATTGACCGGTAGATCAATCCACCCCAAGAAATCATTACCCGCACCAGTTTTGTTCATCAGCACATCCTTCGCACACAGTACTGTGGCTTTCATGTTATCCATCTCTTCTGCTGATACAAATCCTGCTGCTCTGGAATCATCAAAAACTATATTTCCCATTGCTAATATTCTCCTTTTCCTATTATGTCAGGTTCCTGTCTGCCTGTTTAGGAAAATTATATCATAGAACTCATCGAAATGCGACTTTATTTTCTTCTGCCCTCCGAACGTTCATGTTAAATATTCCTGGAGAATTTCGCCAATCAGCTTTAATTCTTCCGGATTTAAATCCTTAAGCCAATCCTCTCCCTGTCTGTTTCCCCGCTCCTTTTCCCTGCTTGCTGCAATCTGTTCCAAACTCTTTTTTAAATAGTCCACATCACGGACGGAACCTTTTACTTCCGATGCATCCATGGATTCTCCTCTCATTGGCAAACGCTCCATTTCATCAGAATATTCCTCCGCCTGCTTTTGAGGACGGTTGCGCACCCTCTGTCTGGTGCTCCTTCTGTCGGCCTTTCGATCCGGCTCCACTTCCGGTTCTGCCGCAACTCTTGACTGAGCCGCATAGATGGATCGGATATTTTCACGAGGTTCCAGTCGCGGTCCCGACATGGAAGCTGATTCTTCCCGTTCCTGATCCAGCCGGTAGATCAGCGTATTCTCCAGATAATTGTCCAGTGCTGCAAACAGCTGCTGGCGTTTTTCTGTAACTCCCGCACCATGATCCACCAATATGGTAAAGAGACCTGCCATGATTCCTACCGAACCATATAAAACTATGTAATAAGGATCCGTCCGGTACCAGTAAGAACCAAACGCGGCAGCACCACCCGCTAAGAAACACCAAAGTGTCATTTGATTGGATAACATGTTCCAGCCATGGAGTGTAATACCCATATGTTTAAAATCATACATCTGTCTTTCTAAATAAGGCTTGACCCTGGGAATCCCCTGGTTCATTTGATAAGTTGATTCGGTCTTCTGTTTAAAAGCACGAAGGTTCCTGTTTTTAGTAAGTGTCAGATTGTCTGATTCTTTAATCAGTCTTTTGTAGAGGTTACGTGTCAGCCATCTGGTGATAATGCCAATGCCACAGAAAACTGCCATCACGTATAACGCTTTGCCTGTCTGTAAAAATTCCAGCATAATAATAGCTCCCCTTTCTTCCCGGCATCTCCGGGTGATAGGTTTATTATAAACACCCGGACTGCCTTTGGGAAGATGAGAGAGCCTAGAATCGTTCGTCAAATCCTGCCAGAATTCGATTATTAAGTTAATCTGAATATTTTTCTGCCATAGCTAAAATAAGGTTCACAGAAGCTTTCACAGCCTTTTGTTCAAACTCGCTATAGTCCATATTTGCGCTGTCATCCGCCTTATCTGAGATTGCTCTAATAATGAGAAATGGTATGTGGTTTAAGTGAGCGGTCTGTGCAATGGCAGCCCCCTCCATCTCTGTACAAAATCCCTGAAATGTATCAGAGATCCAGGTTTTTTTAACCCTGTCAGAGACGAACTGATCCCCTGAAACCACTCTTCCTTTAAAAATTCCAACTTCAGGATTCACCTCTTTGCAGCAATTCTCAGCCAGATTGCGGAGTTTTTCATCTGCATGAAATGAAAATTCCTTCATCTGGGGGATTTGTCCAGCCGGATAACCAAAGCCCGTTGCGTCCATATCATGATGTACTACATCGGTAGAAAGTACCACATCTCCAATATTGATCTCATTCTTTAAAGAACCGGCAATTCCTGTATTAATGACTGCAGTCACATGATAATGATCCGCCAGAATCTGGGTGCAGATGGCTGCATTGACCTTTCCTATTCCACACCGGACGACAACTGCTTCCAGTCCTTTTAATGTTCCTTTATAAAAATCCATTGCCGCTATGGTTTCAACCGTAACATCCTTCATGGATTCTTTTATTTCTGCAACTTCCACATCCATTGCTCCGATAATCCCTAACATAGCAGTCCTCCTTTATGTTTTATTGTTTCATCGACTACCGTATTATTATAACGGAAAACGGAGCAATTGTGTAATTAATTTCAATATTTTCCGGACGCTGAATCAAATGTTACAGATTGCTTCGTCTCCGGTTCTGCGAATCGTGGGGCGAACGGTTCATTTCCTGTGCTGACAGATACACTTGTGAGTTTAAATTTTGAAATCTGTTCACGCAGTATCTGTGCCTGTGCAGCCAGTTCCTCACTGGAAGCAGAACTTTCTTCTGCAGTTGCAGCGTTAGTCTGTACAACAGCGGAAACCTGGGAAAGCCCCTGGTTAATCTCGACAATGGAATTAGCCTGATCCTGGGTGTCGGACTCGATCTGTTTAATTGCTTTTTCCACCATGGAGGATTTTTCAGCCACATCATCTAAAAGCCTTAAGCTTTCGTTTGCCATCCGCTCGCCTTCTGCTACTTTATCCGTAGATTTCTGTACCAGATCTGCTGTCTGTTTGGCTGCTTCCGCTGATTTTGCGGCCAGATTTCTCACTTCATCCGCAACTACAGCAAAGCCCTTGCCTGCCTCACCGGCTCTTGCTGCTTCTACTGCTGCATTTAACGCCAGAATATTTGTCTGGAAAGCGATGTCTTCCACTATCTTTGTTACCTTGGATATTTCTTCTGAAGAATGACTGATTTCTTTCATTGCTTCATTCAGGAGTTTCATCCGGTTATTACTTTCTCCTACTCCCTGGCCAGCCTGGAATACGGACTCTGTCGCATTACGAACGGATACTGTATTTTTTTCGGCTTTTTCCGTTACGCTGTGAATAGAGGCAGTCAGCTCTTCAATGGTTGCCGCCTGCTCAGTTGCTCCTGATGCCAGTGCCTGAGAAGCATCAGAGACCTGACCTGCCCCCGAGTTTACCTGCTCAGCTGCTGAATGGATTACCTGCATAGTTGCATTCAGTGAGGCAATCGTACTTAGTAAAGACTGTTTGATTGCAGAGTAATCACCAACATAATCCAGATCAACGGTAAAACTCATGTTACCCTGAGAAAGCATAGTGAGTTTTGAAATAATATCTTCAATATAAGTAATAAGTCTTGCATTGGTGGAACGAATGCTTTCCGCCATACGTCCCAGTTCATCGCGGCTCTCGTAGTGGATTTCTGAACGGAGATTTCCTTCCGCCATGTCTTTATACACTTCTTCTATTTCTTTCACAGGTTTTAGAATCGCCCGTGTCAGTACAATTATAATAGAAAGGGTAGCTAAAACAGATGCCACCAACACCACCAGAAGTATTACCCATGACTCTGCAATAACGATTTTCGCTGTCTGTTTCTGCACATCCGCTTTTTGAGCACCAACCACATTCATCTGTTCCATTATATCTGTAATCTGATTAAAGGGTGGCAAAAATTCTTCCTGGAAAATGGTATAGGCTGCTGATGCATCTTTTTTGGATGGATCGTTTAGCAGGTCAAGAATTTTATTACGGGCAACTTCTGCCTCCTGTACATGCTGATTTACATCTGCTATGTTTTTATCATTTGCTGCACTTCTCTGGTTTTTGGCAAATCTATCAAAAACCTCCATAAAATTTTGTGCGCTTTTACTGGACATGTCAAGAGAGGCCTGGTAATCTTTCCCTGATTCTTTTTCAAGAAGCGCCATCAGTAAAAATCTCTGTACTGACACAGCTTCCCTCTGGGATTCCAGGTTGTCAGAGGTAAGAGGGTAGGTGAATTTAGAATATAATTCTACCTGGTTTCCAATTTTAGATATACTGCTTGCAGAAGTACCCAGCGAAATTAATAATATTAAAAATAATATACCAAACCCAATTGATAATTTCCATTTAACCGATAAATTTGTAATCCAAACCTTAAACCCTTTCTTGTCACTCATAAGTGTACCTCCCATTATGTATTTATTTTAAAGTCAATCTATCTCTGAACAGCGAAAAATCCAGGTCATTACCCTGGTACTTTTCCGCTCATCAGTTTTCTAATAACCATAGGTGCTGCAGTTAAAAACCACACCGTATACTGTTCGGGATTTTGCAGCATGCTTTCAGACAAATCAGCTATTTCCATCCATTTCAGATCCATAATCTCTTCCGGATCCGGACTGATTTCTCCATAATACTGACCAATAAATACGTGATCATATTCATACTCAAACATTTCATTATGAAACTTATGATAATAAATAAAAGAACCCGCTTCTTCACAGCTTAATGTGACTCCAAGCTCCTGATAAAGACGCCTTTTAACTGCTTCCTCTAAAGATTCCTGATATCGGGGGTGAGAGCAGCATGCATTGGTCCATAAACCTCCGGAATGGTATTTTTCCAATGCACGCCGCTGAAGAAGCAATTTCCCCTCATGATACAAAAATACCGAAAAAGCCCTGTGAAGCAATCCCTTCTGATGACACTCTTCTTTGGTCGCTTTCCCTATTTCCCGATCCAGTATGTCAACACAAATCAAATGGTCCATAATTACTCCAATCAGTCCTTTTTATGATACTCTTTTAAAAATAAATCGGCTGCAGCTTCCACATTATCACACAATAGTTTAATCTCATCAATTGTTGCATGTTCAACATGAATCCCAAGACTTACAGATACCGGCTCTCCCAGCGCAGTGCAAAGCTTCTTCGCGATTTTTTGCGCCAGCTGTGCGTCCTTATGCCCCGGTACTGTCAGGGTCCATAAGTCGCAGCTGGAAAGTTGCTGTCCATCAATCTCTGCACCGGGAGATGCCAATGCCACTCCTCCAAGATGTGGTCTTTCACCGCCGCTTATAAAAACTGCAAGTCCGTTTCCTGTTGTTATATGGACACTCATACTTACCTTATACTTTCCGGCTCCGTAAATTTTGTTTATCATAATATCTCTCCCTTTTACAATTCCATCTCCACAGTTAATCTGCACCGCGCCATGGGACGAAATTTTTATAATCAAGTCCAAACTGCATCAGGATCTTTCCAACCACATGGTTAATCTGATCATCCAGGGAATTGGGACCATTATAAAAAGTGAGCATTGGAGGAATTATGGTACAGCCTAAATCTGCTGCTGCCATCATGTTGCGAAGATGAACCTTACCAAGAGGCATTTCTCTTGTACACAGAATTACCTTCCGGTTTTCTTTCATGCAGACGTCGGCTGCACGGATCAGGAGATTATCGGTAAAACCATTTACAACTCCTGACAGGGTCTTCATACTGCAGGGCAGTATAATCATTCCGTCTGTCTGATAAGAGCCGCTTGAGATTGCTGCAGCCAGGTTATGTACATCATAATAATAATCTGCCTGTTCAACCAGCTTCTCAAAGGGATAATCGGTTTCTAACTCCCAGGTTTTTCTGGCACAATCCGATACCACCAGATGGACCTCACAGTCCTTAAAACTTTTCAGCGCTTTCAGCAGATAAAGACTCATGACAACGCCGGTTGCTCCTGATACTCCTACAATAATTCTCATTTAAACACCTCTCTTTTAACAGTTATACAATGCCAAGAACTGCAAACCACGCTACGGCAAAACCAACTGTCAGGAAAATCGGAATAAGCAGCGGAATACCCATCTTAATGGTTTCCTTCTGTGTATACATTCCGTTTTCCTCTCCCTGTCCCACCAGGATATTAAGGTGATGGAACGGAAGAATATAATGGCCTGAAATAGCCAGATAAATTACAAAAATTACTGCCAGCTCATTAATTCCCAGTGCATTGGTGCAGACTAAGATCGCCGGAATGGCAACTCCCATAACTGCAATAACAGAACCCATAAACATATGAATCAGAATCGCAATTGCTGCAATCATAATGGCCAGTACCAGAATGTTTCCCGGCATGGTTTTAGGAAGCAGAGTGGCTGCAAGCCAATCATTCATACCGGTTACTGCTCCAACCTTACCAATTGCAATGGCAGAAGTTAAAAATACCAGAACATGAACAGGAACATCGCTCCACTCTTTTACCGTCAAAACATTACCGATTACAGGCAGAGCCATGCACATGGCTACCGCCAGTGTAACCCAGCCTACATCAAGACCGGTTATGCCGTTGGTAAGCCAGAGACCAATTGCTATCAGAATCCAGATCAAAGTTCTCTTCTCTTTTTCAGTCATTTTACCAAGAGCAGACTGAGCGGTTCGCACCTCATCGAAATTAACTTCAACTGCTTTCGATGGTTGAAACAAGATTAAAATTAAGATCAAGGTAGTAATGCTTAAAAACAGAGCCGGAGGTCCCATAATCTGAAACCAGCGTACAAAATTAATGCTTTCGGTTGTACAGTAAGTCACTACAAGCGGGTTAATTACAGAATCTCCAGTCAGAAAAATAAGTGAAACCGGAACCGAAGCTGCAAACACTGTAAATCCCACCTTAACCGCATCCTCCTTTGGCATATTTGCAGCCTTAATCACTACGGACATAACCGACATGATTAAAAATGCCCGGGGCCAGGGGTGAGGAATAAACAAGGATAAAATAAAAGTCAATACAAAAATGCCGATAATAATGCTCTTCCATGATCTTACAAATTTCAGAATGTAGGCATAAGAGATCCGTTCCCCTAATCCTGACTTTTTAACTGCTGCAGCAATCATGTAAGCGCCAATAACCAGCCACAGGGTTGAAGTTGTCCAGCCTGCAAAAACCACCTTCGTATCGGCAAGCTTTAAAAGACATACGGAGACCAGATAGAATCCCCCCACGTAACCTGACTGGGCAACCTGTGCAGCCCACCAGACTACAGTCATTAGTGTTAATCCAAGACAGATCTGTCCTTCTCTGGACAGGCCGTCAAGGGGAAGAAGTAGGACAAGAACAAAAATTATAATACCGATTAAAAAGCCTGATTTCTGTTTAGTGAATGTCACTGTAGCTTCTCCTTTCGTGATTAGAATTAATAAGCTAATCTTTTTTATGATCTCTTAAGGCTTGGGGGAAAGCCTTAAGAGTCAGGAGTTATGTAAATTATTTATCGAGGGGCGGAATGGGGGGAATTACCTGTAACGTATCAATCTGTTCTTTTTTCAGTTTAAATTTATCATGAATATGAGGCGTCTCAGTAGACCTCCAGGAATAAAAGCAATCCATGCATTCGTAAACTTCCCAGACATTTCCAACAGGAGAGGTTGCAATCACTTCAATTTTATTTCCGTCGCAGCGTGGACATTTCATAGTTTCAATCTCCTTTCGTTATAGGGTTTACATCTCAGACATCAGTTTACGAATCAAAGCTTCATACTTCTCATAGCCAGCCGGCGGCTCTAAAAGTTCAACTTCCCTTGGATTAGGTTCCGGATCCTTAGGTGTAGTCGCATCTATAATCAGTTTGGAATGCATTCCAGCCGGATATGAGGATGGATCAAGAGGCATACCCGGACAGTTTGGAATCACCACAACGTCTTTATCCGGTCTCACACGGGTAGTCAGTGCCCACATAACCTGAGGGAGGTTAAACGGATCAACAAATTCATCAACAATAATAATAATCTTACTGTACGAACCGCCATGAGGGGTGGAAAGAAGACGGAATGCCACTTCTTTACCAAAGCCGCCGAAACGTACCTTTGTGGAAATAATACAGCCGATTCCATGAGTATACATGGCATTCACCGCCTGTACCTCAGGGAAATCCCGTTTGATCTGCTGGTATAGAGGAACTGATGTATTTAAAGCCATAAGATAATCGATTTCAGTCCACGGAATACCCAGATAAAGGTTCTCAAAAATAGGATTTGTTCTGTGGGTTACATGAGTAATTGTAATCACACACTGACGTCTGGAACCAGAGTAGGAGCCCGGAAATTCTCCGAACGGACCTTCTACCTCACGTACCCTTGGCTCAATGTAACCTTCTAAAACAACCTCAGAACCGGCTGGAACATACAGGTTTTCATATAGATCCGACTGAACAATCTGTGTGGGAACGCCATCCTGGAGCGCACCTACAAATTCATACTCATTTTGAGTATACATAACAGGCGTGGAGGCCATATAGGTTACCAGAGGGCTGTTTCCAACTGTAATACAGATGGGAACCTTTTCATTCTTTCTCTCAGCAGCTTCCAACTGGATTGCAATGTCATGAAATGCCAGTGCCTGAATTCCTACACGATTCTTTCCCTTAACCTGAATTCGGTATGTACCAACATTTAACTTGTCAAAATTATCCGGCTCATTGGGATCAGCCGTAATAATAGACGCTTTGGAAAGGAAGAAACCGCCATCCTGATCATTGATTCTGTATAATGGAAGGAGTTCAAACAGGTTGATATCCTCCGCTTTATCAATGGTGTTTTCTTTACAGGGTGCTTCTTCTCGTTTTAGAATTTCAGGCTTAACCGGGAATCGGTCCCATCTGCGGTTGATCTCATGGAACTGTTCTTTGGTTGTTGCCGTTTTATCCATACCAAGCATCAGAGCATGATTGGCCCATGAACCATGAACATTGGTAACTACGCTGTAAGGGTATCCTTTTACCTTTTCAAATAAAACCGCCGGACCACTCTCTATGTTTGCCGCTGCTCTGCCTGCTGCCGCAATATCCGGTTCTGGATTAACCTCCTCCTTAATTCGTACTAACTGACCGTTTTCTTCCAGAGTGGAAAGGAAACTGCGCAAATCCTGATAAACTTTTGCCATAAATTTTCCTCCTGATTTTCTTCATATGGTGCTGATACGGTTCCAAGCTGGATTATTTTTCCAACATAGTTAAATTATAATCAATTACAATTTTCGTGGCAATTCGATTAAATTCGCGCAACTATTCCATAATGGAATCGAAAAATCTTTAATTTTTTCAATTATGATTCATAGCAAATAGTAAACCTAAAATAATCGATTTATAAATACGCATTTTATTGCACTTTACCATTGAAATGATAGTTAACTTTATATTTTTTTAATATTTAAAAGTATTCTAAAATGTCATGACAAAATAGTATAAACATATTTTCCTTCTCATCATTCTGTATTATAATAGTGTTAATGACAAAACGTACATCTGAGTTTAGATTTTTACGATTTATCAGTAACTTAAGGGGGCTATTTGATTATGACAAAATGGATTGATGATTTCTTAGCATTGGCAAAGTACAAAAATTTTTCTACCGCTGCCGAAAGCATTTATATTTCCCAGTCAGCTTTATCAAAACATATTAAGGCAATTGAAAATGAACTGGGAATTGTACTGTTTATAAGAAGTAATACAAAGGCAGAACTGACAGAGGCGGGCAATGTCTACCTGGAATATGCGCTAAACATCCGTAAGTGTACCCAGGACTTAAGAACGAAACTGGAGAAGTTTGGTACCTCCTGCTATGTCACAGAATTGACCGTTGGAACGATTCCCTGCCTTGCAGAAAGCGGGATCATGCAGCTGCTTCTTAACTTCCAGGAGAAATTTGGTAATTATTCTATCCAGATTGTGGAAGATGATCAGTCAAATCTGATTAAGATGCTATCTCAGCAGGAGATTGATGCTGCTATCTGCCGCACGGATTTAATGAATGACACAGAATATGATACGGTTTCTCTGGTCTCAGATGAGATGGTGATGATCTGCAGTAAGAATGTATTTCCATTTGAACAAGGCAGTGAGATTGATTTAAAAGGCTTTAAATTTGATAATATCTACACCATTGCCAAGGAGTCGGATATTTACCGGCTGACAAAAAAACAACTTTATGATATTGGATACACAGGCAGTATTGCCGGGACATTCCCCCGACATATGATGCTTCTATCTTTTTTGTCTCAAAAAGGCGGCTGTGCCATTTTACCCAGACAGCTTGCTAATCTTCAGATGTTTCCAAACCTTACATATTACAGGATCAGAGATTCGGTTAAAACAAATATTGGTTTTGCCAAATTATCCTCCAACTGTATCAATCCCCAACTAGTAGACAAATCCAATATGTTGTATGAGTATTTAAAAGATCAGAAAGAACTTATTCCAGAATCTTAGCTGCGTGATGCTTCCTATTTCTTCCTTTTATGATCTATTGACACTTGCCAAGGAATTCGTTATAATTCTTTAAAGTTCCAGTTGAGGTAAGCGTTACAATTATACGGAGGTATGAATGATGAAATATAAAACACACGGAGTTTGTTCACAGGAAATTAATTTTGAAATAGAAGGCAGTAAGGTTGGTCATGTACAGTTTGTAGGCGGTTGCTCAGGAAATACCCAGGGCGTATCAAGACTGGTAGAAGGCATGGATGTTGATGATGCCATTCGCCGTCTGGAAGGAATCAAATGCGGTTTTCGTCCTACTTCCTGCCCGGATCAGCTGTCCAAAGCATTAAAAGAGTATAAGGAAAGCAATCAGTAATTTTTTATACATGAAAAAAGCATGTAGAGATGATGAGAATACCCGATCATTTCTATATGCTTTTTTCTTTTTTATATTCTATTCACTTGATAATTATAGTATTATTTATGACATTTTGGAATAATTTAATAATCCCTTCCTTTTTTATTGACAATTCATTTTTACTATTTTAGTATCTAATTATAGTTTATGTAGCTAGTAATACCGTACCAAATAACTGGCACGGAATCTAGATAGAAAGAAAGGGGATAAAAAATGAGAAATGGAAAAAGAATCATCAGTATCATCACTACCTGCTTTATGGTCACCAGTTTATGTGTTATGAGTCCCACACCAGCGCATGGTGCTTCAAAGGAGTACTATGTTTCTGCTAGCGGCAGCGACTCCAATAACGGCCAGACCAAAGACAAGCCTTATAAGACCATTGATAAGGCATTAGGCAACGCTTCCGCAGGCACTACCATCTATTTAATGAATGGAACCTACAAATCATCTAATACCTACAAATTAAGCAAAAGCGGTACTTCCGGTTCACCAATCCGGATTATGAATTACAGCGGTCACAAGCCAGTTGTTGACTTCTCAAGCCAGCCATATGCTGACAGCTCAAGAGGTTTCCAGATTACAGGTAACTATTGGGTTATATCCGGTCTTACCATTCAGAACGCGGGTGATAACGGAATACATATCAGCGGAGGCAACAACAAGGTCACAGACTGCTTTATTACCAAATGTGGAGACACCGGCCTTCAGATGAGCAACGGGGCATACAATAATGAAATCACCCGTGTTACCTCTACTTATAACTACGACTCCAAAACCAACGGAGAGAATGCAGATGGTTTTGCAGCCAAGTTAAGCATCGGAAGCGGCAATGTATTTAGAAACTGTAATGCTCTTAACAATTCTGATGACGGCTTTGATTTCTATTCCGCAGGCAATGCAGTTAAATTATACAACTGCGAAGCCTCTTATAACGGAAAAGGCAATGGAAACGGACAGGGCTTTAAAGTAGGCGGAAATTATACAAGCGATAACCATTATCTGGAAGGCTGCGTTGCTATTGGCAATAAAAAAAGAGGATATGACCAGAATAACAATACCGGTTATATCACCCTCAAAAATTGTACGGGAAAGAATAACAACGTTAATTTCTACTTCCCAAAAGCTCCTTCCTCAGGAACTCATAAGTTTTCAGACTG
>SVDS01000082.1 GCA_015057715.1 Paenibacillaceae bacterium | reverse complement strand
GATATAAAATTACCTCCTCCGATGTCTATGGTTACGATTGCATTTACTGAGCCGGACTCAATCTCTACAACCTTTCCTTTTAACTGATTTCTGGCACTTATTTTCATACGATCAGCCTCCCTCTTAATCCGGTTATTTTTATTCATAATAAATATTGTCCCTTGTTTTGTCAATCTATTTCAAAAATACCTAATAAAATTAAGACAAAAGTAACAGATCTTCCTTGGGGAATTTTAAATATAATGGGATTGTCTCCATATCTTCCGTTTCATATTCTTTCTTTTCTTCAATCCACCAGATTTTGGAAGATGACAAACTGAAAGCATTCTGAACTAAATATTGCCGCTGAAAGGTTGTATGGGCACTTCCTGCAAGAGAGATTTTCATTGTGTTTTCTTCCTCAGGATTGGCAACCGGCACCAGATTATGACCTCTGATTCCGATGTAGCGAGTGGTGTCTTCAATTGGTTCGGCTGTTTTCAGTTTTATCCCCCAATCCAGCGCATATAGTTCATATTCGCTGATTCGTTCTATGGGAGAAATATTTTTGCAGCCGGTCAGTCTGGCTGCTTCTACTCTCAAAGGTTTCCTGAAAATTTCCTTTGTTAGCCCCTTTACAACGCTTTCTCCATTGGACAGCAGGATCATATGGTCGCAGAACCGGTAAATCTCGTCTCTGGAATGAGAAACAAACAGTACATCTCCACTAAATTCCTTTAACAGTTCCAGCATCTCCAGCTGGAGAGTATCCTTTAAAAATCCGTCCAAAGCGGAAAATGGCTCATCTAGCAGAATCATTTCCGGCTTAGATAAAAGCATGCGTGCCAGTGCCACCCGCTGCTGCTGGCCTCCTGACAACTGGGAGGGTAGGCGTTTTTCCAGTCCCTGCAGCTGAAAGCGCCGGATCTGTTCCAAAACCTGAATCCGCTTTTCCTTATCCTTGCCTGCCAGGGAAATTCTTAAGTTTTCCTCCACTGTCATGGTGGGAAACAAGGCGTAATTCTGAAACAAGTATCCCACATGGCGTTCCCTTGCCGGCAGATTAATTCCTTTTTCGGAATCAAAAAGCACTCTTCCATTGTGAATAATTTTTCCGCTGTCCGGTTTTTCAATGCCTGCCACACACTTTAAAGTCATGCTTTTTCCGCATCCGGAAGCCCCTAATATTCCCATGCACCCTCTGTCTGTTTTAAATTCCACATCCAGTTGAAAACCTTGGAATTTTTTTACGATTCTCGCTTCCAGCATATCAGACCCACCCGCTTCCATTAATCCTGTTTTTTCCTGATATTACGTTCATTGCTGCTACAATAAAGAACGATAAAAGGACAATGACCAGTACCCAGAATCCAGCCATATCCCAGTTACCAGCAGTCACTTCCGTAGCAATGGCCACGGATACGGTCCTGGTTTTGCCCAGTATATTTCCCGCCAGCATGGTAGTTGCACCGTACTCTCCGATTGCTCTTGCAAAAGAAAGTACGGTACCGGAAGCCAGTCCCGGAGCAGCGATTGGTACCACAATTTTCCAGAAAATTTTACGTTCCGACAGACCTAACGTTCTTCCTGCCTGAATCATGGTTACGTCTACCTGTTCAAATGCAGCTCTGGCATTGCGGTACATAAGGGGAAAGGCTATGACAAATGCCGCCATAACGCATCCCGGCCAGGTCTGCACCAGCTTAATATCAAAATTTTCCAGAAGATATCTTCCAAAGGGTCTTCTCAGACTGAAAATTAATAGAAGAAAAAAGCCTGCTACCGTTGGAGGCAGCACAAGGGGAAGTGTAAGAATTCCATCCGCAATGGCTTTTGCCGTATTATTAAGCTTCATAATCTGCCTGGCTGCACCAATTCCTAAAAAAAAGGTCAATACAGTAGCCACAATTCCTGTTTTCAATGACAGATAGAGAGGACTCCAGTCAACGGTTCTAAGTATTTCCCCCAATACATTCACCTCCTTTATGCGTCTTTTATTCTGTACATCTGGTAAATCCTGCATCTGTAAAGAGCTTCATTACACTCTCATCACTGGTTAAATATTTCTTAAATTCTGCTGCCGCCTTTTTCTGATCCTCACTGGCTTCCTTGTCCTTAATCAGACCCACGGGATAGACAGCGGGATCAATCTTTGTTTTATCCGCTTCTGCTATAATTTCCACTTTTTCCGGCATAGAGGCAGCGTCTGTTGCATACACCACGCCTACTTCATTGCTGCCTTCTGCAACTGCGGTTAAAACTGCAGTCACGTTGGCTCCCTCGTTGATCTCCATTTTCAAAACCTGATCCAATATTCCCATATTGGTAAAGAGTTTTCTGGCATACTGTCCCACCGGTACATCTTCTCCTGCAAGCGCAAGACTGGAAGCCGCCGTGATAGTCTCAAATCCGGTCACTGCCGTCTTTTCCCCCTTCGGCTTAATAAGCACAACCTTGTTTACAAGAAGGTTGGTATCGGAACCCTCCTCTACCAGTCCTCCCTCTTTTAAAGCATTCATCTGCTTGGGTGCTGCTGAAAAGAAAATATCGCACTGGGCGCCCTCCTCAATCTGTTTTTGAAGAGTGCCCGAACTGTCCGCATTGTAAATGATCGTGACTCCGGGGTGTGCACTTTCATAATTCTCCTTAATCTTTTCCATGGTGTTTTTCAGACTTGCTGCAATAAACACATACACATCAACCGGCTTTCCTTCCTCTGCCTTTGCAGTCTGAACAGCGGTTGTTGTCTCCTTTACAGGTTTTGATGTCTCAGTCTGTGATGATGCCGCCTGGGTGGCAGGAACCGCTTTTACCCCCGCCAGACTACAGCCTGAAAGCAATCCTCCTACCAGTGATACCGCCATCATAATTCGCAGTAACTTTTTTCTGTTTTTCATCTTTTTTCCTCCTCATTTAGACTTCTGATTCATTAATGCTCTGTTTTGTTCTGTTTTGTTGTGTTTTGCAAGTATTGGTTTATTTTAAATGATACACAATTAAAAGTCAATATTCCTATAACTTCCGATTCTTTCTTATTTTTCTGGATTAATTAATCATTTTATTTCAACATATCAATTTTCACCTTTGATTGACAAAAAATAAACCTTGTTATACCATAAATGATAATAAGACAGGGGAAAGAGGTTATCACATGGAAAAAGTTTACAGACCCCAGGAAGTGGCGGATCAGCTAAAAATCAAAAAAGCGACCGTATATGAATTAATTAAGCGGGGAGAATTAAAATCCGCCAAGGTGGGAAAGCAGATCCGCATCAGCCAGGATCAGCTTGATGAGTATCTGACCAGAACAAACCAGAAGAAAGAAGCAGGATTCACCAATGTTCTGCCGCCCGTTATGGATATTCCCCGTTTTTCAGCCGATCAGGCCAGCAGGCAGATGGATTATCTTCTTCATACAAACGGGCTTATTATTAACAGTCAGGAATCCAGGACGGTTGAACTGCTTCGCAGTCTGTTAAGTCAGAGGGATAACAGCCTGCCACTCCTTCATTCTTATATGAACGATTACAACAGTCTTTATTCTCTTTATTACGAGAAAACCCATATGGCACTGACCTGTTTTTGCTTTGAACAGTTTGACGAACGGATCAGCCAGATCAGCCATTTCCTTCCGGGGAAAGAAGCTGCGGTCATCCATATCTGCACATTAAAAACTGGCTTTTATGTAAAAGAAGGAAATCCAGATCATATAAGCAGCCCAAGGGATTTATGCCGACCTGAAATTAAATTTTTAAACCGGGAAAAGGGAAATGGACTGCGGATTTGCTTAGACCGGATACTGACAGAGAAAAAAATAGACAGATCCCTTATTAAGGGATACGGGGATGAAAGCCTGTCTCACATGTCTTCTGCAAATGCAGTTGCTTCCGGGCTTTCAGATGTCGGCATGGGAGATCTCTCCCATCTGGCTGCATATCCCCATTTGGATTTTATCCCTTTAAAAGATGCATCCATGGATCTGGTCATACTTAAATCTGCCATGGAACAGCCAGCCTTAACGGCTCTCCTTGAAACAATCCGTTCCAGGGAATTTAAAGACAGTCTCCTGCATTTTAACGGCTATGAAACCATACACACAGGAGACGTCAGCTTTACCACACCTTAGTTGTCATTAATCATTTTTAAGTGGGAAATTACAAAAAGTATGCCGCCCACAGTACACAATAGGCTGCCCCAAAGCATGGCAACGGTAAGGTCAGCGGCGGCAGCCTTCCCAAATATGAGATTAGTCCCCGTCCCGCATGCCTCCCCGATCACTGCATAGATACTAAGTACAGTAGCCCGGTCTGTGGAAGTAACCCGGCAGTTTTGCAGCCTTGCCTTTAATGGCCCGAACAGAGATGAGGCTAGCCTTAAAAAAACGATCCCAAGAACGGAAAGCAGTCCACTATTAGTCTGGAAAAGAACCAGGCAGGACATACTCCCGCATAAAAACAGGGCAATGGAAAAAGGAAGAATCCCCATTTTTTTATTCAACCGGCAGGACCATATACCACCTGCAATTCCTGACAATGTGACCATTATAAAAACATAGCCCATCGTCTTTGGCTCCATCCCGCATTTCACATACTGCAGCTGGTTTAAAAAGACAGTGATGGTCTGATTTGTCTCCTCAAGCAGTGTAATTCCCACCATGCCAAGAAGAAAATACCGGTCTTTTACCACGTCAAGAAAAGTTCGAAAAAAATGCATCATGCTTTTTTTCTCTTTCTCCGGCTCTTTTACTTCTTTTAATCCAAAGACAAGAACGGCTGCCACTCCATAAGCAGCCATGGTTAAAAAACCTGCCAGCCTGTAATTTTCCCCAATAAAAACAGAATAGGAAAGAGAGGCAAAAAGCAGACCCGCCATTCCTAATGACTGGTAAATGCCAAATACCTGCTGGCTTTCTTCCTCCCTGCAGGATAGATATAGAATGCTTAAATCACACCCTGACATTCCTGCCATCACCACACTGAGCAGCAACCGTTCCAGTAAAAATCCATCAAACCCGTCCGCTTTCCAGAAAACCACCTTGGAAATAAAATAGATTCCGCAGGTGATAATCATGGTCTTTCTATATCCGATCCGGTCCGCAACCATTCCCCATGGCATCTCAAGAGCAATACAAAGAGCAAGAGAAATGCTTTCGATTACAGTAATTTGAAATACGCTGACACCTGCTGCCTGTCTGTAGAGAGTGGCCACAGGTCCATAAAATACCAGTCCCTGCAGAAAGGAAATGGCATAAAGCAAATATATATTTTTTTTATTTTTCATATTTTCTCCAATGATCCGTATTTTACAAAATAACAGTTACCAAAAATAAGCTCTGCTTTCACAGTGCTTTTTTTAATGCCATCTTTATGAATTTTTTCTACGTGGGATCATATGATGAGAAAATAGATAATGGCATAAATCTGCCCTCCGGATTTCGTAGTGAATTACTTTGTCACTATATCATGAAAACGGATGTATGTAAAGAAGAGACAAACTATTAGTAACAATTGACAGTAAGTACCAATAGGAGTAAGATAAATTTTGTTGATCTTATATAATTAAAAGGAGGGGTTTGTATGGATTACAGCTTTTTGTTAAATCTCACAATTATTCTTTTAAGCACTAAGGTTTTAGGTCTTGTAACGCGGAAATTTCACATGCCGCAGGTAGTAGGAGCACTGTTAGCGGGGGTAATACTTGGCCCTGCCATGCTGGGCACACTCCATGAAACCGAATTCCTTGACAAACTGGCGGAAATCGGTGTAATTGTCCTCATGTTTTGTGCCGGCCTGGAGACAGATACTGCAGAATTAAAAAAGAGTGGTAAATCAGCGTTTATCATTGCACTGATCGGTGTCATCGTGCCTTTATTTGGCGGCTTTGCTGTTGCTTCTTTCTTTAACCGCCCCGGCGTGATTTCTTCCGATGCCACCTGCTCTTTATTTCTTCAGAATATGTTTATCGGTGTCATTCTCACTGCAACCTCTGTAAGCATTACAGCTGAAACCTTAAAAGAAATCGGTAAGATAAAGACCCATTCCGGCAACGCAATCCTGGGAGCCGCCATTATTGATGATGTGTTGGGAATCATCGCACTTACCATTATTACCAGCACCACCGATCCCAATGTCAATCTGTTTGCTGTCTTATTAAAAATTGCCGCGTTCTTTGTCTTTTCTGGCATTGGCGGCGTTTTAATCTATAAAGCATATTCCCGTTGGAGCAACGACGCGGAACGTGGCTTACAACGCCATGCCATCGCTGCTTTTTGTCTCTGTCTTCTCATGTCTTACATCGCAGAACACTTTTTCGGCGTAGCTGATATTACAGGTGCCTACATAGCCGGAGTTATCATATCCAACACCCAGAAATCACAGTTCCTGACCTCTAAATTTGATACCCTGTCCTATCTTCTGCTTTCACCGGTATTCTTTGCAAGCATCGGTCTTAAGGTGGAACTTCCATCCATGACACCAGCAATTATTCTTTTTGCATTTCTTTTAACCGTTACTGCCATACTAACAAAAGTAATCGGATGCGGTATCGGAGCCAAGATCTGCGGTTATAAGAATTATCAGAGCATACGAATCGGGGTTGGTATGATATCCAGAGGAGAAGTCGCTCTGATTGTTGCAGGAAAAGGACAGCAGCTTGGACTTCTCAGCGGTGATTTTCTGGGGCCGGTGGTTCTTGTTGTCATTATTACCACTATAATCACACCAATCGTGCTAAAACCGGTCTTTCGCATTGGTCCTTCTGTGCCCTTTACAGAAACCAGACTGGGAGAAAGTTACGAAGAAGTTTCCAAATACCGGTAAATGTTAACAAAGCTCTAACAAAATTATAGTTGCAATCGCAACTATTTTCGTGTTACACTTAATATAATCAAATAGAGTCAGAGCTGCAAAGGCATGATTTTTGCTTCTTCTCAGCCTTTGCACCACTGACTCAAAAAAAAAACGGACAACAGGAGGTATTCGCTTGAATCAAAAACTAAAGGAAAAAATTATTGAATCCCTTTCATCTGTACTGCCCGTTACATGCATTGTGCTGATTTTGTGTATAACCATTACACCTATGCCGCTTGATCCGCTGATGCTGTTTCTGGTAGGTGCAACCTTACTTATTGTGGGAATGGGATTTTTTACACTTGGTGTAGACATGTCCATGATGATCATCGGGGAAAAAGTTGGAAACCATCTGGCAAAATCAAAAAAATTACCTATTATTATTTTTGCCTGCTTTATCATTGGTTTTATCATTACCATTGCTGAACCAGATCTTCAGGTTCTGGCTGGTCAGACCCCGGCAGTACCTGATATGGTGCTGATTCTCTCAGTGGCAGCCGGCGTGGGAATCTTCCTCGCCCTGGCCTTTTTAAGAACTCTGCTGGGTTGGAATTTATCAAAGCTTCTTCTGATCTTCTACGGAATACTCTTTGTTACCGCAATTTTTGTTCCAAAAGATTTTCTGGCTGTGGCTTTTGACTCCGGAGGTGTAACAACCGGACCCATTACCGTTCCATTTATCATGGCTCTCGGCGTTGGTCTTTCCACCGTTGGAAGAAGTAAAAATTCAGGCAGCGACAGCTTTGGTCTTGTGGCCCTCTGCTCAGTAGGACCGATTCTCTCAGTCATGATTCTAGGGTTACTCTATGGATCCTCTTCCAGCAGCTATGAGCCCACGGTAATTCCTGCCTTTACCAATTCCCAGGATCTGTGGCTGGCTTTTCAGCATGAATTTCCGGTTTATGCAAAGGAAGTTTTTCTGGCTTTGTTTCCCATTCTTTTATTTTTTGTAGTTTTCCAGATATTTTTCTTAAAACTCAGACAAAGACAGATTATTAAAATACTGATGGGAATGCTCTACTCCTACATTGGTCTCACACTATTTTTAACCGGTGTCAATGTTGGATTTATGCCTGCCGGAAATTACCTTGGAAAACAGCTGGCATCTCTTTCCTATAACTGGATTATGATTCCAATTGCCATGCTCATCGGTTATTATATTGTAAAAGCAGAACCTGCTGTTTTAGTATTAAATAAACAGGTGGAGGATATAACTGGAGGTGCCATTTCAGAAAAAACCATGATGACAGGATTATCGGTAGGTATGTCTGTTTCTTTGGGATTATCTGTCATAAGGATTTTAACGGGTCTTCCCCTTCTTGCACTTTTAGTCCCCGGATATGCGCTGGCACTGGGTCTTTCCTTTGTTGTACCTCCCATCTTTACATCAATCGCATTTGACTCCGGCGGTGTGGCTTCTGGTCCCATGACAGCTACCTTCCTGCTTCCCTTTGCCATGGGCGCATGTGAAGCAGTGGGCGGTAACATTGTGACCGATGCCTTTGGAATTGTGGCCATGGTGGCCATGACACCCTTAATCACCATTCAGCTGATCGGTGTAATTTACCATTTTAAAACGAAGAAATCCAGTTCTTTTGCAGGAGTTGCCTCAATTGATATGGAACTGGAATTTATTGAATTAGGAAAGGATGAAGCAGATGACTTCCAATCATAAAGTTTACTGGATTACGGTTATTGTAGACCGTGGAAAAGGCGAAAAAGCTGCTTCCGTTTTCAAAGAATATCATCAGGAACTGCTTCTTAATGTCAGAGGACATGGAACAGCCAGTTCTGCAATTAAAGACTGCCTTGGTCTTGATGAGCCGGAAAAGGACCTGGTAATCGGAGTGGTTGATCAGTCAGCCTCCAAAAGCCTGATATCCGCGCTTCATAAAAAGCTGGAACTGGATAACCCTGGATACGGTATCGTATTTACCATTTCTCTGTCAGGAATCAGTGCTGCGGCTTCAGCCCTTCTTAACACCAGCATTACAGGCAATGAGAACCATTTATCTACAGATTATCACAAGGAGGATCACCCCATGCCAGATACAAACGCGTATGAATTAATTGCATCCGTCATAAATACAGACCTTTCAAACCCTATTATGGAATCTGCACGAAATGCAGGCTGTCAAGGCGGCACTCTAATAAAAGCAAGAGAACTGGGCAAAGATTCTACCAGTAAACTGTTTGGGATGACCGTCTCAAATGAAAAAGAAATTCTCTTGATGCTGGTGCCAAAAACAGATAAACAGGCAATATTAAAATCTATTTGTGAAACCGTATTAAAAGAAACAGGAGAACATGCCATTGCATTCTCTCTTCCAGTAAATGATGTGGCTGGTTTAAGCACACTTATAAAATAATCCACCTCTGCTTTCTTGACACTGTGGCTCTAAACTCTTATAATATATGTATTACAGTTGTAAGAACAGGAGAATGAGTATGAGCCACCTTCCGCAAATTTCTGAAGCAGAATATGAAGTGATGAAGGTACTTTGGAGGTATGCTCCAATTAACACCAACGAGGTAACTGAAAAACTAATCCAGACAACTGACTGGAATCCTAAGACGATTCACACCCTGTTAAAGAGACTGGTTCAAAAGGGGGCTGCTACCTACACCAAGGAAAGCCGTGTGTTTATTTATACTCCTCTTATTAAAGAGGATGACTATCTGAAGAAGGAAAACAGCCACTTTTTAAACCGGTTTTATAACGGCAGCATATCCGGTATGGTAACAAACTATATGAACAGCAATCATATATCCAGCGAGGACTTAGACGAGCTGAAAAAGCTTCTTTTTAAGGAACATGAGGAGGAAACATAATATGCTTCTTTCCCTTATGATCCGTCTTATGTTAAACAGCGTTGTGATAATTCTGGCCTTTTTAATAATCCTGCTGATAAAAGAACTATTTAAAAATCATCTTACCTGGAAAGCCAAATACAGAATCTGGTATTACCTTTTGCTTGTACTGATCTTTCCTTTTCTCCCCTCCTCCATGATCCATGCAGGGCTTAGTTTATTAAGCCTTTCTGGAGGCAGTGTCTCATCTGTCAAAGCAATGACTCCCACTTTTTCCAATGATGCCGGTATTTCCAGCTTTATACAAGATTTCTCCATATCCGTCAGCCGCAGCCGTATCTTTCATCTTCCTGCTTTTCTGCCTTATATATGGGGACTGGGAATTAGTATTGTGTCAATCCTTAATCTTATTTCCGACATTAAAATCAGACGAATCAGACAGGCCAGCCTTCCTCTCCAAAACAGGCAGATCAGAGAATTGTTTGACTGCTGCATGATTGAAATGAATATAAAAAAGAAAATCTCCCTTTACAGCAGCGCATATTTAAGTTCTCCCATGGCTGCCGGTTTAGTAAAACCGATAATTATACTGCCCATCCATATACTTTCAGAATTTACAAAAGAAGAGATTCGCTTTATTCTCCTTCACGAACTGACCCATATTAAGCACAGAGATCTTTTTCTTAACCGTTTCCTGGCTCTTATGCAGGCACTGTACTGGTATCATCCAGTCGTCTGGATTGGGCTAAGAGAGATGAGGAAGGACCAGGAGGTTGGTTGTGATCTGTCCGTTTTATCCATATTAGAAGAAAACAGCTATGTGGATTATGGAAAAACCCTGATTCGTTTTGCAGAAAATATAGTAAGACGGTTTTCTTTTGCCTCCCAGATCGCAGGCTCTGAAAAAGAGATCAGGATGAGAATTCGCTGCATTGCTTCTTACCGCAAAGAATCCACATGGAAACAATGGAAAAGCCGGTTTTTACTCACTGTAACCAGTCTGGTGCTGCTGGCTTTTATCCCTGTCATGTCGATCAATGCAGCCAGCAGTTCTTTTTACCCTTTTTATCCTGAACATATGAAACAGCTGGATTTAGACTCCTGTTTTTACGGTTATGAAGGTAGTTTTGTACTTTACGGAGTCAATTCCCATCAATATTATATTTATAATCAGAAAGCAGGCACAACCAGGATTTCCCCAGACTCCACCTACAAGATATACAGCGCGCTGTGTGCACTGGAACAGGGAGTGATTACTCCTGACTCCTCTTATATGAAATGGGACGGATCAACCTTCCCCTTTAAAGCCTGGAATCAGGATCAGAACCTGAATACTGCCATGAGCCGTTCTGTTAACTGGTATTTTAAAACTTTGGATGAAAAAAGCGGCATATCCGCATTAAAAAACTGCATTGGGCGACTGGAATATGGAAATCAGGATTTATCTGGAGGAATCGGCAGCTACTGGCTGGAGTCTTCCTTGAAAATCTCTCCTGTGGAACAGGTGGTGCTCTTAAGCAGGCTTTGTCAGGGAACTCTCCCGTTTCAACCGGATCATATCAAAGCGGTAAAAGATTCCCTTTATATTTCTGCCAGCCAGGGTGTTTCATTATACGGAAAAACCGGAACCGGCAATATAAACGGCAAAGATGTCAACGGCTGGTTTATCGGTTTTGTGCAGTCTAAGGATGATACTTATGTGTTCTCCACCAACATTCAAAGTGACCATTCCGCCAACGGACGCACTGCCGCAGCGATTACACTGGACATTTTAGAGAATCAGAATATCTACAGACAGTAAAAGAGAGCCTGAGACAGGAGAATCTCTCCAGCCTCAGGCTCTGTCTTTTTCATTTATTGTACCGGAATATAGGAATCAAGAATCAGTTTATCTTTTCTTACCACATACCCGCTCCCACCCCGGTTCTTCACATCTTCCACCATACTGACAAGAAGCAGTGGTGTCCTGGTATCTGGATCTGCAGTAAATACCGAAAACCAGCCAAGCTCCGTTCCGGTAGTATCCCCTTTGGAAGCTTTGATCTCAGCAGTTCCTGTCTTTCCGGCAAGCGTCAGGTCAGATCTCATAATGGCATGACCGGTTCCATGCTCTGAGCTGACAACCTTGATCAGATCCTCACGGACCAGATTGGCATTGTCTGGAGAGCTGGCTCCCTGAAGCCATACTTTTGGTGCAGCATTTTGTTCTGCTCTTAGAACAGGCTGTATGACATTGCCCTCGTTGGTAAACATAGTGTAAAGAGCTGCCAGATGGATCGGATTCACTAGCATCTGTCCCTGTCCATAACCGCTGTCAGCCAGCTGTACTTCCGTTTCGATCTTATCTGAATTAGAGTACTGGGACTGTGCAACGGAAATTTCAAAAGGAAGGTCCTGGTTAAATCCCAGTTTGTTAAGGCCTGCCATAAAATCATCATAGCCAATCTTTAATGCAGCTTTGGCAAAATAAATATTGTTCGAGTAGATAAAAGCATTTTCCAGATTAAGGGGATTACTGTCATGAAGGGTGGTTATGTAATAATTTCCCCAACTCTCATCTTTTCTCCAGCTTAATCCGGTGCTTCCAAAATCCTCATTGGGATCAATGGCTCCGGTTCCAAGTCCAACCACAGCCGTAATGGGCTTAAAGGAAGATCCTGGAGCGAATTTCTGACGGAAGCGGTTATAAAGAGGCTTTCGCTCATCATTATTTAAGGAATCCCATTTTTCTGACGGCATTCCCAGAATGAAATCATTGTCATCATAGGAAGGGGTGCTCACAAGAGCCAGGATCTCTCCTGTATGGGGATTCATGGCTACGCTGCAGCTTTTGTCTTCTGAAAATGCATCATAGATCGCACTCTGAAGCGTACTGTCAATGGTAAGTGTGATATCTGCACCATCAGTTCTTGGCCTTACCGCCAGCTTTTTCTTGCTGTTTCCCGTTGCATCTGTGATGGAAATAGTATGGCCGTTTGTTCCCTTTAATTCCTTTTCATATAACCCTTCCATACCGCTTTTTCCAATTACGCTGTCTGTTAAATAATCTTCTCCCTTATGTTTTTCCAAGTCCTCACTGGTCACATTCTGGACGTATCCAATAAGATGGGCGCCCTTTACCCCCAGGGGATAGGAACGTACGGAAGTGTCTGAAATTAAAACTCCGGGAATTGTAAGAAGCTGATCCTGAAGCTCTTTGTTTTTCTGATCTTCTTCACTGACCTGTTCTGAGTGCAGCTGAAAATCATCTACTTTTTTTAAGGTTTTTAATGGAACAAAGGAATCTTCCTTCACCCAGCCTGCAGACAGCTTTTTTTGTATACTCTCCGGAGACATGGAAAGAAGTTCTCCCAGTTTTTCCACATCCGGACCGGAATTCTCACTCATTTTCCCCGGAACAAGGCCGACAGAGGAAGCAGTTCCCTTTCCTGCCAGCATAAGACCGTTCCTGTCAAAAATAGACCCTCTTTGCGCCTCATCTGTTGATACTCTTACTTTATCGGTTTTGTTAAGCTCAGGAAAAATCAGGCTGTCATTCCATTCCAGTTTATAGCCGGTTTTCTTTTCTTTTTTAAATACTGCCTGATTGGAAAAACTGATCTCTCCTGCCAGACTGGTTAAACTCATCTGATAAGTAACTACTGCTTCCTCATCTTTTACGTCAACGCCGGTGATATCCGCTTTTATGTTTTCCGCTTCAATACCTTCATAAATTTTCTTATTTCTGGCAATAAAATCTTCCTGGCTGATATTTAACTGGCTCTGCCCATCAAGCATGCCATACATGGACTCGTAATCCGCCTTTTGTAAGTTTGACACATAATCAGAAAAAAGCACATCCGGCTTTTTTAACTGGTTCTTCTTACTTTCAAGCCGGAGAAAGAAAATTCCTCCGGCCAGACCAATTATCAGTATTAATAACGTGCAAACAGCAGAAAACACAAATCGTCTCAATCCCCGTTTCATTCCCCGTCTCATTCCATTACTCCTTTAATCCGTACGAAGGTTATTGGATACACCGGAAGCCGTACCAGTTAAAATCTTTTCGGTATCTTCCAGATGGAAATAATAATTAAATATATTTTTTCCTACGCCTACCACATTACCGGAACTGTATCCGTTTGCAATCCTGACTGTTATTGCAATCTGTGGATTGACAAGAGGTGCATATCCAATAAAGAGACCATGGTTTGGTTTTGTTTTTGACTCCTCTGCCGTACCGGTTTTTCCTGCTGCATCAATTTTTAAATCTTTTAAGTTTGCATTGGATTTTACCAGTTCGTTCATACCTTTTGCCACATCATTCCATACAAATTCCGGTAAGCTGACTGTACTGTTTAAGGCCGGAGTGAAGGATTTTACCACTGTACCGTCTCCATCTGTAATCTTGCCAATCATAGACAGCTGATAACTTTGACCATGGTTAGCCAGCGTAGCTGTGTAACGGGCCATCTGGGATGTGGTGTAGTTATGAGTTCCCTGACCGATGGAGGATGGAATGGCATACTGATCTGTTACGTGAGGTTTTGCCTCTCCGATCTCGATTCCTGTGTTCTTATCCAGATCCAGAAGCTGGGCATATTTAACAAGGTTGCCAAGTCCCTTATCCTCTGAAAAGCTTCCATCTGTTCCTGTTCCCAGCCTGTAAGTGATTTCTGACAGGTATACGTTACAGGAGTTTTTAAGTGCATCGGCACTGGAAGAGATCACACCGTGGCCGGAACGTTTCCAGCATCGCAGAGGCGGTTCCACCTTGTCAAATGCACCAGTGCACAAAACGCTGGTATCCGGCTGAATCACACCTTCCGTTAATCCGGCAATGACCGTAACCGGCTTAAAGGTAGATCCGGGTGCCGTTAACTGGCTGGTGGCACGGTTAAACAGAGGCAGGGATAAATCCTGTTCCAGCTGCTGGTAATAGGAGGTATCCATCTGATTCGCCAGCCGGTTATTGTCATAACCCGGATAGCTGACACAGGCTATTACCTCGCCGTTCTGGGGATTGACCACAACAGCAGATCCGGAACAGGGATTTAACGCCAGCTGAGCCGGTGTAATCTCCAGATTTGTGATTTTCTTACGGATAAACTGATAGGGACTTAACTGACCATTCATAAGAAGAGGGTAGTCCGGATCATCTTTTGACAGAACTCCCTGTTCATACAGAAGCTGCTCTGTCTCTCTGCCGCTAAGGGATCCTTCTCCGATCATCGCCTGATAAATCTTCTGTTCAAAATCACGGTTTTCGGTGATATCCTGTAACATCTTTTCTTCCGCCAGGCGCTCTGCATCCTGGATCTCCGTATATTTTTCATTGTTTTCCAGGCGGCTTAAATCCATATGACCTGCAGCAATGGATTCGGTCAGATATTGCCTTAAGCTTTTTTCTTTCCAGTCCCATGTGCCGCTTCCATTTAGCAGGAACTGATCTTTACGGGCCTGACTGACCAGAAAATCTAAGTATCCCTGCATCTGGGGACCAAGTGCCTGGTAAGAGGCACCTGACGCGTCGAAGGCGGCTGAAAGCTGACCAATCACCGCTTCTTTTTTCTGTTTAAAATCTCCATAAACCTTTTTTTCCAGATCCGATGCATTCTCATCCTTTAACCGCTCCGTATCGATGACATGATTCTGGATCAACGCATAGTACACTTCGTCAGAGGCAATCCGGATCTGGGAGGCATCGGCTGCTTTTGGCATTTCTGCCCTTCTGGTTTCCACCATATTGGCCAGAAGAATTCCGGCTATCTGCTGTTTCAGCATCTGATATACCGCATCCTGCAGGCCTTTATCCACCGTTAGGTAAACATCCTTGCCAGTTCCGGGGCTGTTGGTAATAACTGGTTCTGTCTTTGGATTTCCCACCACGTCAGTGTAAAATTCCTGAGTTCCATCCTGTCCTCTCAGCCATTCTTCCATGGATTTTTCAATTCCACTTTTGCCGATTACGGACTGATTGGAATAAATACCGTTACTATCCCCAACGGCAGCCAGCTCATCAGCTGAAATGCCACCTGTATATCCTAAAATAGAGGACATGCTTTCTCCGCCATAGTACACCCGGATACTGCTGTTTTCCACATCAGCTCCCTGAAGATCATGCTTTTGTTCCATTACACCCACCATGGCTTTGTCAGATACGTCGGATGCCACCAGATACGGCAGGTATTTCCGGTATGAATTTAAGGACAGACCATAACGAATGTTGGCAATCTGTAAGATCTCTTTGGGCGTTAAGGACGCAGGAAGCCTGTACAATTTCTGCTCCTCTTCCGGATAAGAAGAATCTATCATAAACTTCTTCTTTCCGCAAAGATCCTGCATCAGTTCATCGGCGGTCTTTTGTGACTGCTCTTCCGTCAGATCCGTAACCTGGCTCTTACCATAAAAGTCAGCCTTAAAGCGGCTCAGCTTCCAGCCATCCACCGAATATTGATAATTTCCTTCTTCGTTTACCATAATGGGAAGACTGACATTTAACTTATCTTCATCTCCCACAAGACCGATCAGCTGATAGGCGATTCCGTTTAATGTATTCTGTTTCTCTTTCTGATTCTTATAATTTCCGGAATCTTCCAGAGTGATGTTGTAGGAAAGACGGTTTGATGCCAGAAGCGTTCCGTTCCTGTCATAGATGTTCCCTCTGTTCCCGGGAAGCCTCTGGGTTTTCATAATGGAGGTGATAAATTCCTCCTGGCTGGCAGCCCCCTCCATAATCTGCAGGTGATATAATCTTACCAGCAGTGATGATAATAAAAATCCAAAAAATAATCCCAATATCAGCAATCTGGGAATCTGAAATGAAATATCAGGTAAGCTTTTATTCTTAAATAGATGATTGCGGCGCATAATTCTCCTTATTCTTACGCTTGTAATATTTATAATATGAAAGGAACAGGGACACTTTATACCCTCCCTGTATACAGATAAATTACTACGTATGTAAGATTTGATTATACACCGGATCCATTCAGATGTAAACCGTTTTTTCATCTCAATGCCATCTGAAGCCGCTCCATTTCATAGAATTCCCCTTTTAACTCCATTAACGTCTGGTAGCTTCCTTCTTCCCTTATTTTCCCCTGGTCTAAAACCACGATCCTGTCTGCTCCTCTTACCGTGGAAAGCCTGTGTGCAACAATAAATGTCGTTCTTCCTTTAATCAGCTCGTTAAGAGCATCCTGGATCTCCTTTTCTGATATGGTATCAAGAGCTGAGGTTGCTTCATCCAGTATAATTACCCGGGGATTTCTGATAATCGCCCTGGCTATGGAAATTCTCTGTCTCTGACCTCCGCTTAAATTGGCACCATGTTCTCCAATCATGGTATTAAGACCATTGGGAAGCTTCGCAATCACTGATTTCAGATTTGCAGCTTCCACTGCATGATTCACCTCTTCGTCAGATACGTTGGTAAGGCCATAAGTGATATTTTCCCTTACCGTACCGGTAAAGAGAATGGGGGTCTGGGGTACCACAGAGATAAATCTCCGGTAGCTTCTTAAATTAATTTCACTGATATCCATTCCGTCAATGGAAAGCCTGCCGCCGACCGGTGTTATAAAACCAATTAACAGATTTAATATGGTAGTCTTTCCTGAACCGGATTCTCCCACCAAAGCGATGGTCTCTCCTTCCTTCACCTCCAGATCAATTCCGGTCAAAACCGGTTCATTGGAGTCTTTGTAGGAAAATGCAACATTCTGAAAGGTAAACCTGCCCTTTAACTGGTTTAGTTCCCTCTTTCCCTCATTATGCTCCACATCATCGGAAATTAATACCTCGCCGATGGAAGAAACGGATTCCAGTCCCTTGGTCAGTATGGGAAGCAGATTGATCAGTCCTGTAAACTGGTTGACAACCGTGGTAAAGCTTGCCTGGTAAAAGGTTACATCACCGATCTTTATGGAGCCTTTCCATGCCATATATCCGGAGAACCCCAGACACAGTGCCTGAAACACCTGAAATACACACCAGCTCACAGCACCGAAATGTGCCTGCACCATATCCAGCCGGTATCCCTTATCTGCCGTTTCTTCCAGCTGTTCTTTGATCTTATCCACCTCTTGTTTTTCAAGGGCATGGGCTCTTGTAACAGGAACCAGCTCCACCATCTCCATCACACGGGCACTGGTTTCCTCCATCTCACGTCGAAACGCACGGTTCTCACTGTGAATCCGTTTGCGAAACGCAACAACTGTCACAGCGGTCACTGGAGCCACCAAAAGAAAGAACAGGAGCACTGACCTGTTTTTCACGGCTGTAATTCCCAGCGTAATCACAAGATTCATCATAATATTCATCAGATTAACAAAAAGCTGGGAGGATAATGTCTCCACTGCCTCCACGTCACGTATGATCTTGGACTGAAGTCTGCCTGATTGTATCTGCGTATGGTATGGAATGGACAATTCCTGGAGTTTCCGGACCAAAGCACCTCTTAAACCGGCCTCGGTTTTTCGTATAACCTGATTTTTGTACTTGTTGTGAAGCCAGTTTGCAGGAAGATGCACTGCTAAAAGTCCAATCCAGATCGTAACATTTAAGATGATCTGACGTTTTCCCTCTTCTCCTCCTGCCATGGCTCCGTTGATTACATTAGCAGTCAGAAGGGCAGCAAAGAGACTGGGTGCATGTTTGATTACAAAAAAGAAAGTGGACAGAAGAAACTTATGGTACTGCCCTTTATAAAATCCAAGCAGCACCATAACCGAATGATTCCTGTACTTCCTATAGCAGTCAATAAACCGGTGTTCCATTTTCTCATATTGATCCATCGTCTTCTCCCTAGGAAACATCAAGCCCCTGATTCTCTGTTACCACGTTTTTGCTGTCTAACAGATCTGCATAAGGTGACCCAAGCTTACTCAGTTCTTCGGAAAGAAACCCTGCCATGATGACAGCTCCCTCTGGTTTTAAATGGGTATTATCCCCAGGCCACATGAAATATGCTTTAGAGGCTAAATCTCCCACTGCTTTAAGATAGTCCTCTGTTATAGCGGTTAAGTCAATAACCGGAACGCAGGCTTCTTTTCCTGTCTGCCTCACCGCCTCCGGATAGGCTCCGTGGCTGCCGGGAAGAAACTTTCCCTGGTCATTGAAATGCCTTCTGGCGATGGGGGTAATGAGCACTGGGTAGACCCCTTTTTCTCTTCCCACCTGAATAAACTTCATCAGATTCTCTTTAAATGTGGTATCCGGGTCGGTATGGCGGGCCGGATCATCCTTTTCATCGTTGTGACCAAACTGTATAAAGAGATAGTCTCCCTCTTTCATTTCTTTTTCCATCAGAGCCAGCCGGCCTTCATCCAGAAATGATTTCGTACTTCTCCCATTCTGTGCATAGCTTTTCATCTCCACACCATCTGCCAGATAAAGAAGCATTGCCTGAGATATCCCGGTCTGGGGATATGTGGAAGCTTTATTAAATTTCACTGTGCTGTCTCCAGCATAAAAGATTGCTGCCATTTACGTACACTCCATAAGCTGCTCCTGTAAAACGTTTTCCTTTTGTCAGACCTTCCGAACAGATAGAAGTCACATCAGTCCACCGCCACAGGATTTTATTATTTAATAGAAACGTTCTGTTAAGACCATCTGTCTCAACGCGGAATAAAACACGCCCTTCAAAAGAAAAATCCTTCTTTTCTGTCCTTACATAAGCGTTATCCACATATTCCGTTACAAATATCTGATTATTTGTTACACCAAATTTTATATAGGTGTTTTCATCATAGTACAGGGTCACACCTGCATCCGAGGTAAATTCCGCTTTCTCTTCCTCTGGAATCCACATCTCAAACTCTGCATGAAAACAGAAATCTGGCTGAAATTTTACAAGCAGGCTACTGCATTCTCTGCTGCATAAATCCAATCCGTCTCCTCTGATCCATATGGTTCCGTCTTTCTCAGCCCGTACCCGGCTATTGTCTCTGGTTCTTGGAGATAGCCAGCCATCCACCTTTTGGCAGACAGTCGCCTTCCCGGACTCATGGCCAAGTGGAGGGGGTGCCATATAGGAAGGTCCTTTTCTACCATTTACCACAGGCCACCCATCTGCTGTCCAGGTAATTTCGTCAAGACAGGTTTCTCTCCCAAGCATTCCCCATGTTCCATCAATAAAACGGGAACTTAAATATACCATAAACCATCTGCCGTCAGGTGTCTGAACCGGCTTCCCATGACCGCAGCACTGAATGACACCCATGTCATCCCATTGATGCATAATGGGATTATAGGGACAGCTTTCATAGGGACCATATAAGTTTTCAGATCTTGCAACCGTAATCATATGTCCTTTTCCAGTTCCGCCTTCCGCCAGAAAGCAATAATAATAACCATCCTTCTTTATCAGATGGGGTCCCTCCGGTGCATGACCGGAATGTCCGTACCAGATCAGCTCCGGCATTGACAGCAGCTTTTTTCCATCCGCTGAGATCTCCATAATTCTGGCACCCCTGTTAAGGAGCATATATCGCTTTTCATCGTCGTCAGTAAATATGGATGGATCAATTCCCAGTACATTGTGAATGATGGGTGTCTCATAGGGACCTGCAGGATTTTCGGAGCTGGTGACCATCTGGGTCTGAATAAAGGGCGCATCATCATTGTTACGCAGAGTTGCGCAGATATAAAATCTTCCGTTATGATAGCTGATATCCGGTGCCCAGAATCCCCGTCCGCCATCCAGTTTTCCAAGATGTTCCTTTGCCCAATTTGCATCTGTGACCCCGTAGCCGATGGTTTCCCAGTGAATTAAATCCTTTGAGTGGGAAATTGGAATGCAGGGAAAGAAAATAAAGCTGGAATTTACCATATAGTAATCTTCACCCACCCGGACAATACTGGGGTCCGGGTGCATTCCTCTTAAAACCGGATTGCGGTAGCATGACTCGCGTGAAAAACCGCAGACATCTTTAAAATAATCTTCCAGAGGAGTCCCCTCCGCCATGTCATAGGGCGTATACATGGACTGATTTGCCCATGTCGGGTCCATGCTGCAGCGTTCCACCAGATACTTCACCAGCTTTTGATTTCTTCCTTCCACCGCATAGTGAAGAAGGCTGTTCCCTTCCTCATCACAGTCCTCTATATTGAAACTGTGATCAATCAAATGGAGAACTGTATCATACTCTCCCCTCTTTGCTGCTTCAAAGGTCTGTTTTGCTGCCACTTCTGTCTTCGATGTGTATAAATTCATATTCTCCGTACCCTTCTGATCTGCTGTTGTTCTTGTTTGCGCTCCAAAGACAGAGCTTTGCTCCTGTCCACGTTGCCCGGCACAGAGGTTGGTGATGTCCGATAAAAGTGTAGCGGATTCCATCCGGTGACCAGGAAAAGCAATAGGTCTTATCAGAGAAAAGTTCCAGACGCAGATAAACCGTATCTTCTTTATATGGCCAGGAGCTCTCAGGGATTTCAAGCGCCTCTCCAAGCAGTTCCTTATTTGTTACTTTCCCTGCATAGAGCATAAGGCAGTTGCCCTCACGGGTCTTTTGAATACCTAAATAGGCATAGGAATGTCCAATCATGCCAATGGAGGCCATATCTCCCTCCTGCTGCCCATTAAGACGTACCTTTGTGACAGCAGAAAAAGTCTTGTGCTGTGGAATCTGAGTCATGGCATTGGGGGCATACCACAGAAGATTTTCCCTGAAGTGATTTGTCAGGCAGTACAGCCGGATTCCTTTTTTTCCAACGAAGGAGTAAAAAGACTCCTTGGGATTTGCCTGCCACTGCCACTGAAGCCCAAGTTTTCCGCTTTTGAAATCGTCCGACTGGGCAATTTTATACTGTGGCTGTCCTTCTGTGGGAATTTTCCACTCCTTAACCGGTTCTCCGATTCCATCCCCATTCTGATCTGTCCCGATAAAGGGCCACCCGTTGTGAAAGCACATAGGCTGCAGATGAACAATCCGCCCAAGCTCTATCACATCCTGGAAATGGATAAACCAGTGCCTGCCATCCGGCGCAATGACCCAGCCGCCCTGATGAGGCCCGTTTACAGTTGTATTACCCTGGTGCATAACAATCCGGTATTCATAAGGTCCCTTAACTGACCTCGCTCTTAAAACAGACTGCCAGCCAACAGCCACCCCTCCTGATGGCATGAGAATATAATAGTATCCCTGATCATAATACAGTTTGGGTCCTTCCGTAGTAGGAGCGATTTGCTCCCCGTCAAAGATGGTAACAGGCTCCCCTAAAATTTCTCTGCACTGAGGATCGATTTCTACCAGATCCAGTCTGTGTTTAATCCCGCACCGGCTGTTGGCATAAGCAAATACCATGTACGCCTTTCCGTCCATATCCCAGAAAGGACAGGGATCAATCCAGCCTTTCACCTTATGAAGGCAGTGGAGTTTAAATTCTCCATATGGATCCTTTGATGTTGCTACAAAAATCCCCTCATCAGGAAGCGGAATAAACACGTAAAAGGTACCCTCATGAAAACGGATGGAGGGCGCCCAGGTTCCTGAGCCGTGAGACGGCAAATCATATTTTTCAAAGGGCAGTGAATAAACACAGTGATTGATAATTTCCCAGTGAACCAGATCTCTGGAATGGAGAAGAGGTACACCTGGAAGATATGTAAAAGAAGAAGCTACCATATAATAATCTTCTCCCACCCGAATTACATCGGGATCTGAATAATCGGCATACAAGACCGGATTCTGATACATGGACATCGTAATTGCCTCCCATAATATAGTTCATGTGAAAAAAGGAGCAGAAATTCTGCCCCTCTTTCTGCCTGATCGTTACTCCTTTACGGCACCAATATTAACACCCTGAATAAAATACTTCTGGCAGAATGGATATATGATCATGAAGGGGAGGATTGCTACGATAACAGCTGCGTTCTTCACTGTGTTCTCAGTTGCACCGCCGATCGCCTGGGGCAAATCACTTCCCATTATAACAGATCTTAATTTCATTTGGAAATTATATAAATTTTCATTCGTAATATAAAGTTTATAATTGGTATAGTCATTCCAGTAAGATACCGCATACATCAGACCGATAGCGGTAAGTGCTGCCTTCGATAACGGAAGGACAATTTTTAAAAATATTCCCATGGGGGGGCAGCCGTCAATCTCTGCCGATTCAAATAAGCTGGCCGGAATTCCCTCAAAGAAATTTCTCATTAGCACCATATTATAAACATTAATAGCAGGAAGAAGGATTACCACAAATAAGGTATTGGTCAGATGAAATGACTTCATAATCAGATAAGTGGGAATCATACCACCATTAAAGATCATGGTAAACAGCATAATATTGGCAAGCAGCGTTCTTCCTGGCATTTTCCACTGAATCAGCACATAAGCGCCCAATGTTGCTACAGTAAGTCCCGTAATCGTCCCCACTATAGTTGTAAAAATAGATACCAGAAACGGTTTATATAAAGTTGGATTGGTAAATACAGAAATATAACCTGCAAAACCAAATTTTTCCGGAAACAATTTCATACCATAAGCGGTCTTTAAATCAAACGAATCAATTAAAACCTTGTAGATTGGGATAATCATGATAAGACTTATGAGTACGAATATGATCACCAGCATATAGTCAAATGCGGTTGCTTTCTTTTTCATGTTTTCTCCTCCCTACACAATTCCTCTTCCGCGAACTTTATA
>SVDS01000081.1 GCA_015057715.1 Paenibacillaceae bacterium | reverse complement strand
TCTACTACCTGCTCCGGGGTTAGGTTTCTGGTTAGCTGATGAACAATGGTTGCTACAATTTCAAGATGGGCCAGTTCGTCTGGACTTAGTGGGTATCGGTTATATTGGAGAGGGTAACAGATAATGAGTACCCTTCTTTATTTTCACCATTTGCACCGATTATCCATGTCAATTCGCTAATTACCATATTCATTTACTTCAACGCTTGATATTTGGTCATAAGAAAAATAATCTTTACGGCTTGTAAATGAAGCTGTGTTATAATTTTTTTCTATTGCATAAGTCGGCATGGAGGCAGGTTTATTATTATACCATGACATAAATTCATTGACTTTTTCTATAGTTAGATTATATTCTCTTCTCTCTCCATTTTCCATAGTAATGACAAGTAATGCTTGTTTGCCATTATTGGTTCCTCCGGGGTTTGTGGTTCCTCCGGGGTTCGTGGTTCCTCCAGGGTTTGTGGTTCCTCCAGGGTTTGTGGTTCCTCCGGGGTTCGTGGTTCCTCCGGGGTTTGTGGTTCCTCCGGGGTTTGTGGTTCCTCCGGGGTTTGTGGTTCCTCCGGGGTTTGTGGTTCCTCCGGGACTGGTCGAACTTGCTGTTATTACAGAGTCGTAAAATTGGATATGATCTAAATCACCTACAAATTTTATATCATCAACTGACCCTATTATCATAGCGCCTCTACGATTAAGATCTGCTGAACGAGCTGTTGTCTGCGCAATAGGAGTTGTCATATCATCAACATATAGTTTAACAGAGTTAACCCGCTTCGTACCATCCCAAGTAAATAATACATCATGCCATTGTCCATCACATATACTATATGGTGTGCTTAATTCATAATTATCAGTATTATCTTTCCTGTAAACCCATAGGCAACCAGGTTTTTTATTATTACTACTATCACCGATACCAATATTAAACAACTCATCAACTTTTTCTAAAGTGTTATTATACATACTAGTGATAATTACTTCTTTTCTAATATAATTATCTTTTTTCACTTTGAATCTGATAGAAACCTCTCCTACTGGTAAAATGTTTGATAATCTAATATTAGATGATGCATCAAAACGTCTTGCCTGTCCAGTTCCATTATAGCCAGGAATTAATTTACCGTAATTGGCTGAGCCATTAATTGCTTTTACACCAATAATTGAGTCAAAAACTTTATCAGTAGTATCGGAATCGAATGTATACTCATGTGTTGGTTTAATAGACTCATCTATTGTGTCTGCGTAAGAAGATATCTGCCCCCCTATTACTAAATTACTTAATAAGTAAATAACTGATGCTAATTTTAACAATTTTCTTTTCATACAATATCCCTCCAAATTTATCTTTTGTAATTATTGTTGTTATAAACATTCTAAACCAATAAATAAAGCACAGAAAACAAAGCCATCTGAATGTAACAAATGTCTTATAAATTTTTAATATAATCGATTATAGTATTCTGGGATTTCAGCACTTGATTTATGTTTTAGAATGCATTTATATTATCATCTAGTATCGATCTGGGCAATTGGTAACCTTGCCAAACAAATTTAGCACTATTTCACTAATCCTGGATAGTGTAGCTCCTTATCATTTCCTGGAGCGTGGGTTACCACTGTCTTTTCCCTTACCATAAAAAATAGAGGCGGGTCCGGAATTCCGGATACCCGCCTTAAATCAAATTATTCTCTTACTCTTACATATACACGGCCAATGATATTTCCTTCCGCATCCTTTGCACTGATTAAAACCAATCCTTTGCTCAGTGCTGTGACTTTTCCCTTAGTAGTTACATTGGCTATTGATGAATCCATAGGGGCCCATGTAATATTTGCTGTGTTTGTAAAATCATCTGCTGTTAATCTGGCTGTCTCTCCCACTTTTAAATCAATTGCAAGTCTGTAATCGTCTGCATTTTCTACAACTAATACATTTATGTAATCTGTATAGGAGCCGTCCACGCTCTTTACTGTTATAACTGTGTTACCGGGAGCCAGGGCTGTCACAATGCCTTTTTCATTTACTGAGGCAACTGTTGGTTCTGAAGAAGACCAGGTCATTTGTGTATTGACGTTTAAATCGTTATCTACACTTAATCGGAGTGATTCGGCAACCTCTAATACAACTTTTAATTTTGAGTCGACTGTGGGAGGCGTCTGAGACTCAGTAGGCTGTGCGGAAGCTTCGTTTGAATTGCCTATTTCGGTACCATTATTAGTGGCGATTACAACATAATAATACATAGTTCCATTTGTTACATTAGTATCTGTATAGGAAGTTTCAGTTAAATCGGTTGCAACAGATGTATAAGGTCCTCCTGCAGTTGTGGAGCGCTTAATAGTATAGCTTGTAGCTTTGTCTATTGCGCCCCAGGTTAGGTCTACTTTGGAGTTTCCGCCGGTGGCTGATAGTTGATTTTCTAAATTGTTATTTATTGCGTAAACTTCCAAGGTTGAATTTTTACCCCCTATAGCATATATTTTCCCATCAATTAGTTCTGATTGGAAATAGCTATGGTCCTCAGACATAGGTGCTAACGTCGTCCATGCATTAGTAGTTGGATCGTATACTTCTGTTGTTTTTAACCATTTACCACCTAAAAATCCACCAATTGCATATAATTTTCCATCAATTACTTCTGATTGCAAATAACCCCGTCCTGCAGACATAGGTGCTAATGTTGTCCAACTATTAGTAGTTGGATCATATACCTCTGCTGAAGATATAATATAATTGATTTTATTTCCACCAATTGCATATATCTTTCCGTCAATTACCTCTGTTTGAAAATAAGCTCTGTATTCAGACATATTAGCTATTCTTGTCCATTTATTAGTTGTTGGATCATATACCTCTGCTGAAATACTGCCATTACCATTACCTCCACCCATTGCATATATCTTTCCGTCAATTACCTCTGTCTGAAATTCTCTTCGGGCTTCAGACATAGGTTCTAATCTTGTCCATTTATTAGTAGTTGGATCATATACCTCTGCTGTCGATAGAACTCTATTATCATTATATCCACCAACTGCATATAACTTTCCGTCAATTACTTTTGTTTGAAAATCAATTCTGGCATCAGACATATTAGCTAATGTTGTCCAACTATTAGTTGTTGGATCATATACCTCTGCTGAAGATAAAGTTCCCCTGCCATTATTTCCACCAATTGCATATATCTTTCCGTCCATTACCTCTGTTTGAAAACGATACCTAGTATCAGACATAGATGCTAATGTTGTCCAACTATTAGTTGTTGGATCATATACCTCTGCTGTCGAAGCACCACCTCCTCCACCAATTGCATAAATTTTCCCATCAATTACTTCTGTTTGAAAATTATCCCTAGATTTTGACATAGGAGCTAAGGTAGTCCATCCCATTTTAACATTATCAGTTTCCGGATTAACTTCATCAGCAAATACAGTAACCTGCCCTAAAAATAATACACAAAGCATAAAACAAATGTACGTTGCCAATCTTTGCAATACTCTCTTACTCATACATGTACCTCCAAAATTTATCTTTTGTAATTATTGTTGTTATAAGCATTCTAAATCAATAAATAAAGCGCAGAAAAGAAAGCCATCTGAGTTTAACAAATGACTTATGAATTTCAAATTATAATCGATTATTGTATTCTGGGATTTGAGCACTTGATTTATGTTTTAGAATGCATTTATATTATCATCTTATATCACCCCGGGCAATTGGTAACCTTACCAAACAAATTTAGCACTATTTCACTAACCTCGAAACTACCAATGCGCTGCACTCCCTCCTGATCGGATACATATAGCGCACACTCCAGATCGTGCCCGGCTCTGGGTTCAAATTAATACCATTTTCCATCTATATCCTGCCAACCGGTAAGTGCATAGCTGTCTGAATTAAACCGGTACTTATGGCCATTGATGATCTGCCAGCAGGATTTATGGTAGGTGGACTTTGTATCAGCGTACCACCAGCCATTATCATCATGATACCAGCCAACGGTATAATCTACGTGAACTGTCAATGCTGCCTTAATATCTTCCCATGTAAAGCTTTACTCTGCACCTTCTTTCTCCGTAATTCCGCAAAAGCTGGGCCTGTCCTGCGCTTCGGATCAGTACATGAGCTTGTAAATAAATACGATGGATCTATTGCACTTCCTGTCATAACCCGCGGTGCCTTTATCGCTGTATAAGCCTCGGCCTGTATGCGACTGTTGACGTTGGCTTTATCTGCTCTGCAGTCTTTTGATGATTTTCTCATTTTATCCCTCCTTAAGGCAACAAAAAACGTACAACTCACAATCATATCCGGAAAGCATTATCTTAGCTTTGCTGTGAATGCTTGTATCCAACAGCTCCTCATGATCCCGATCCGACAACTCAAACCAGTACTGCTTCCTGGTCCGTGTTGATAACATATAAGGCGGATCTAAGTAGGTCAGGACGTTATTGTGATCAAACGCTCTGATCAACTCCAGTGCCGGCTTATTCTCAATCTGCACACCTTTCAGCCTGATAGCCATTTCTGCTAGTGACTCCGGAAGCCGGTTCCAACACCGGACTGCATAGGCCGCTTCCCTGCCATGAACATCTTTCTTCCAGCCACATTTTTCAGTCAGAGGGAAGCCATGACTCTGCATTGATCTGGCCGCAAAGTACCCGGCCTGCTCCACTGGTGACTGTGGTTTTTTTTGTAAAGGATTCATCGTATACCTGTCTGGAATTGGGTGTATATGTAAGCCACTCTTGTAGCTTCTGACAGCTTCCCGGATCTTGAATCACCCGGAAGAAATTCACCACATCATCATCAAGGTCATTCACCGTCACGATCTTGGAAGGAGGCTTTTTAAAGAACATACCACCTCCACCAAAGTATGGATCCAGATAGCTGTGATGCTCTGGCATATTTTCAATTATCCAGGAAGCGATACGTTTCTTGCTTAATAATGATTTCATTCTTCTTTTCCTTTCTCTTTCTGGCAATAAAAAAACTACCAGCTCAATACTGATAGTTAGTGGAATTATTAGATATTTAATTTTATTAGTTTGACAATATGCTCATAATCTATAATTAACCTGTTCCATAAGAACGGGCTGATCAAATTTATGAAGTTCTGCAAAAGAAGGTTCAATATAATGATACCGTCCTCTTATCGCCCAAAATCGAAGTGTAACGGAGGGATTAATATCCTCATCCCCATAGTCTATTGAGAGTAATATATCAAAATGGATTTGAGTGTACTCCTGTTCCAGTTGCTTTTTCCATGACATAACAATTCCTTATCCATGTTTCAAAAGGTCCAGAAGATCCGTTGTATGAGAGATATAAACCTCATTTCCGTCCCATTCCAAATCCGTTAGATTGACGCTTCCATCTATTGGAGTTTTATCTATCCCACAGAAATTATCAACGCCCCAGTATGGCTGCCCAGCTAGGTTTGTTTTATTAAAAACAGGGTGTTCCATTAGAGGATTAATATCTTTCATTGTTATATCCGATAAAATTCGTACCATATTTGTATTGTAAATCAAGTTCAATACCTCGCTTAAATTAATAAATAATCTTCATAAGTAGAATACCAGAATACTCACTAACTATCAATATTAAGTTCTAAATGTACAGGGTGTGGGTGTAGTCATCTAATTTGTCATAGTACCTCATACTTTCTCCTTTCCTTACGGCTTGTCCGTACCGACCGGCATCAGCCGGTTTCATCTTTCTTCTCTTTATCTCTGTAGATACTGGATGCGATTCGGCCTACATTATCAAGGATCTCCTGCTTCTCTTCCTCTGTTTGCACAAAACAATCATCGTGAGCGCGAATAAGTGTATTACCGATTTTCATTTCCATGATTTGCATATGTAACACCTCTCTTTCTCTTAAGCCTATGCGTTATTGGTTGTACTTGTTGCGTACTTATATCTCATCATTTAATGATGCTCGCCGTTGTAACTTTAAAAGTTACTAACTAGCAAAAAAAAATTCGCCTTCGGATCCTCCATATAAAGCTCATCGATCATGATCTGAATCTCATTACTTCCAGAGACACCATTTTTCATTTTTTCATAAAATGTTTTGGGTGTCATGCCTATAATACTGGCTCATCTGTTTGAGAAAGACCAATTTTAGCAATGATTCCTCTTAATTCATCAGTCCTGATAAAGTGGTTACCTCATTACGGAACTTTTTTAGTTACGTAAACTGTATCACATTTTTGTAACTTTTCAAGATATTTTTTATTGCATTTATAACATCTTTGTGCTACTATTAAGTTACCAACTATGAGGAGGCCTTACTGATGGCTGTAGGTGATAGAATTAAAGAAATAAGAAATAAGCTTGGAATGAGCCAGGTCGACTTTGCTGATAAAATTAGTGTTTCAAAGCAAACACTATACAAATACGAAAATAACATTATCACAAATATACCTTCTGATAAGATCGAAGCTGTTTCAAAAATTGGAAATGTTTCGCCCGCTTATCTCATGGGGTGGGATGAACCGCTGGAATACAAACCAATATCAAAACAAGAGAAAGATCACCTAAATAAATATCGCCTGCTAGATGACAAAGGCAAACATACTGTAGATACAGTTTTGGAAATGGAATATAATCGCTGCTATGCTACCTCTGAATCTAATATAACAAAGCTAGAACCAGGTAAGGATAAATCACACCTAATTCCCGTGTCCGCCCACGAACGTACAGATATAGAAGTAACCGAAGAAATGAAAAAACATGATGATGCTTTCTTTGATGAATAGGTTGCAGATAAAAGGAAGATTAAAACAGCCTATGGCTTTTTAATAATACAAACGAAAGATAAAAAGGAAGGAAATGAAAATGGGAAAAGAAAAACCAACAACAAAAACATGTAAGTATTGCAGGACGGAGATACCTTATAATGCTAAAGTATGTCCCCAGTGCAGGAAGAAGCAGGGACCGGGAGGATGTCTAATAGCCGTTATCGCTTTCATTGCTCTTGGAGTGTTAGGATCTTGTTTAGGTGCATTAGGGAATAATAAAGATGCAGCAAACTCTAAGCCAAAAACTGAAAATGTATCATCTGAAGAAACTACAAAAGATAGTTCTAAGGAATTAATTGCATTTGGTTCAGAAGGACAATCGGATGATTTAGTATTAAAGATCAATGACATCGGGGCTACAGAAGAAATAAAAGAAAATCAGTTCTTAAGCTACAAACCAGACAGTGGGAAATACGCACTTGTTAATATAACTATTAAAAACACCGGCAAGAAAGCTGTTTCCTTAACAAATGGTTACTTTAAGTTAGTGACTGCCGATGAGGCCGAGTACAAACCTACAATATTGGTTGGTCTGGACAATAAATATATAACCTTCGAAACAATTAATCCTGGATTAGACGTTACTGGATATCTTGTTTTTGAAGTACCCAACGATTTAGAAGTATCTGATACCACATTGAAGTTTTCAGGTACAGGGTTATTTACCTCATCTACTATATTCAGTTTAAAGAAATAACAGCGTTAATTTAAAAATGAAATGCAAAAACCGCTCGGTGCTACCAACACCGAGCGGCTTCACATAGATTTTCTCTTGCCGGACCCCCGGAAAGATATATTCATCTAGACAATGGAATTATATCATTTTCGAAAACAGCTTGCAATAGCTGTTATTTTTGTACCCAAATTTAAGTAAACTATACAAGGAGATGATATAATGCTTGACCCATCAGGAATCTATTACATGTACTTACGTAAATCCAGAGAGGACCGGGAAGCCGAAGCTCATGGCGAAGGTGAAACTCTGGCCAGACACGAAAAGCGCCTTAACGAACTGGCCGAACAATTAAAAATCACCGTCTCCCATATCTACCGTGAGGTAGTATCCGGAGAAACCATCGCCGCCCGACCAGAAATGATGCGTATGCTTAGCGACATAGAAAACGAGCAGCCTGATGGTGTATTAGTAGTGGAGCTGGAACGTCTCGCCCGTGGAGATACCAGAGATCAGGGTCTGATCATGGAAACCTTTAAATATGGAAACACCAAGATCATCACCCCCATGAAAACCTATGACCCCAACGATGAATTTGACGAAGAATATGCCGAATTCGGGCTTTTCATGAGCAGACGAGAATACAAAATCATTAACCGACGTTTACAAAACGGCCGTCGTGCTTCCACCAAGGAAGGAAAATGGATTTCCAATGTGGCCCCTTACGGATATGAACGGGAAAAACTCCCTCACGAAAAAGGATTCACCCTCACTCCACATCCTGAAGAAGCAAAAATTGTTCAATTTATATTTCAACTTTTCACCGAAGGAACTCCTGAATCTGATGGTCTCCCCCTGGGCCCCACTCAGATCGCCCACCTCCTCGACGATATGAAAGTTTCCCCCCGCAAATCTGATCACTGGGAAACCGGAGTCATAAAAGGCATTCTTAAAAATTACGCCTATATCGGAAAATTGGAAGTCGGCAAACGCAAGCAGCTTAAGGTCATAGAAAACGGCACAGTCAAACGCTCCCGCCCCATCAACAATGACTCAGAGATTTTCGATGCCATTCACCCTCCGATCATCGACGAACGCGTTTTCTACGCCGCCAGAAAAAAGCTGGAAGCAAACTTCCGCCCCACCAATTTTTCCACAATTAAATCCACACTGGCCGGACTTTTATACTGCAGCGAATGCCAGAAAGCAATGTACCGCCGCCCTGCAGGTGCAAGGAACCCAAATGATACCGTACTATGTAAAACGCACGGCTGCCCTACCGTTGGCTCTTTCTATTATCTGGTAGAAGAACGCCTCCTCCAGTTTCTCGAAAAAACGCTAATAGATTACAAAATCCGGATCCAGGGAGAAAACACCGGTGACTGGACCGAAGTTCTGGAACGAAAAAAAGCCGTTCTAACAGAATACAAAAACGAAACGGATATCCTAAACAAGCAGCTTGAATCCGTATACGATTACTTTGAACAACAAGTCTACTCCCTCGATCTCTTCCGCAAACGATCTGGCGACTTAAATAAAAAACTGGAAGACAACGAAAAACTCATAAAATCCATAGAACGTGAAATGGAAGAAATCAAAGAACGCATCATCAGAAAAGAACAGTTCATCCCCTATTTTGAAAACGTCCTGAAATCCTACTCAAAAACAGACGATCCCCTACGAAAAAACGCCCTGTTAAAACAAATCGTCGATCACATTTACTACACCAAAACAAAAAAAGGCACACGCCTTGGGAGCGGAGTGGACTCCTTCACCCTCGACGTATACCTAAAACTCCCCTTCCGGGACTTATAACGTCCATTACCGATACCTATTAAGCGCCAGTTCTTCCGTTCCAATATCAGTTAAAATTGCTTTCCCCTCTTTATAAGGCATAGCATAACGCTGGGAAAGATAACGCATGGAAGCGCCCATTTCTCCATCTGGTCCGCCAAATTTCAAAAACATATAATCAATAACCACTCTCTCAAAAAGGAAGAGAAGTGTTTATCACTCCTCTTCCTTTTTTTCATACACTTTAATGCTTTCTTCATGTCTCAGCGTATTGGGACCTAGAAATTTACCAGTCTCCCAGTGATTCTGGAATGTTTCGGGCTTTTTGTTCTCATCCTTTGCACTGGAGCTGTAGTTATCCTTATTTTTATTTTTCATGTTTGTTCACCTCAAAGATAGTATGGTAGAAACAGTCCCGATTATACATATTCGATATCAGATTCAGCCCGTTTCTCATTTTTCCGCAATAAACCTGCTGAGCATTCATATAATGTAAAAAACTTCCTTTCCTGAGGTTCTCATGCAGACAATCACAAAAAAGACGAAGACCGATGTAATGAAACATAACGATGTTCCTGTCCTTACTTATACCATCAATTATCCTTATTTTACATCAACCTGCAGCACTGTCGCGGCAAACACCATTAACCAGTTTTATGAGATTCAGTCCCAGCAGTCGGAAAAATACTGCCGCGAGGTGTTATATCCTCAGGCGGTTGAAGATGCAATGTATGCAAAAGACAATGAATTTCCCTTTAACAGCTATGAATTTCTTACCAATTATGAGATTACATATAATGAGGATTGCTTTACCAGCCTCTACACCGACCAATATTCTTATTTGGGTGGGGCTCACGGAAATACGGTGAGGCAGTCTCAGACTTGGAACTTCCAGACAGGGAAGCAAATGCACATAACCGATTTTTTTCTAGATGTAAATGATGTAAATGATATTTTTAAAGTAATTGAAAATGAGATTGTTATTCGTCAGAAAGAAAATCCGGGCACCTACTTTGATGATTATGCAAATCTGATACGGGGAAATTTTGATATGAACGCATTTTACTTAAAGCCCTGCGGTGTCGTCATCTACTATCAGCAATATGATATCGCTCCATATGCCTCCGGAATTCCGGAATTTTTCTTTCCCTTTAAAAACTGCACGGATGATTCAGGTTTCCAAACCACATCTCAGTCATAGAAAATAATCCGGTCATCAAGATAACAGATGACCGGCATTTTTATTGTTTTCTGACTTAATATAGCCTGCCTGCCTCATCATCAGATCCAGGATCTTTTCAGCGGCCTTATTTCTTTCCTCTTCTGGCAGGGCCTCAAACAAAACCATTTCTCCACTAAACTCTATGTAATTTACAATCTTAATTGTTTTACTCATAATTTTATACCCCTTCCTGTAAAATGTATGTGACACAGATTGTACCTGTTTCCAGGTATCTTCTCTTTTAATTATCGGAAAGAAGGGAACTCATTGATTAAAAATGAGACAAAACCCATTGGGGCGGCTTATGTACGGGTAAGTACAAACGATCAGACCGAGCTCTCTCCAGCTGCACAGCTTCGGGAAATTAAAAATTCAGCCAATGCCGACGGTGTGCTGATTCCGGATGAATACATTTTTATAGAAGAAAAGGGGGTAAGCGGGCGCAGAGCTGATAACCGGAAAGAATTTCAGCGAATGATCTCCATTGCAAAATCCCACCCCTCCCCTTTTCAGTATCTGTATTTGTGGAAATTCTCCCGTTTTGCACGGAATCAGGAAGAAAGCATGTTTTATAAAAGCGTACTTCGGAAAAAATGCGGCGTTTCAATAAAGAGCGTTTCTGAACCGATTATGGAAGGCATGTTTGGGAGACTGATCGAAAGCATTATTGAATGGTTTGATGAATATTATTCCATCAACTTATCTGGTGAGGTTACACGGGGAATGACGGAAAAAGCGCTGAGAAACGGGTATCAGGCCGCTCCCTGCCTGGGATACCGTGCTGTAGGGGAAGGAAGGCCTTTTGTTATAGATGAAAAGGAGTATGAAGCTGTAGTTTTGATTCATCAGTCCTTTTTTAACGGAATGGATCTCACGTCAATTGCGAGAGATGCCAATAACCAGGGATATTGTACCAAACGGGGAAATCCGTTTGACAGAAGATCGGTAGAGCGGATATTAAAAAACAGATTCTATGAAGGCACAGTAACGTGGAATAACATTTCTTTTCAAGGCTCACACGAAACAAGAAAAGAGGTCACCGCTGTCTTTCAGGCTAACCAGCAGCGGCTGAAACAGGAATACAGGCCCAGGAACAGAAGGGAAGTTTCCTCATGCCGACATTGGGCCAGCGGACTTTTGGTCTGCGGTTACTGCGGAGCCAGCCTGGGATATAACTCAGGAGGAAAATCAGGTCATCAGTCCGGCTACTTTCAATGCTGGCGCTATACCAAAGGGCTTCATAAGGATTCCTGCTGTATTTCTGACAAAAAAGCGGAGTCTCTCATTATTGAATCCTTACAGCAGGTTACCGCAAATGCAGAGAAACACAACGATTACATCAAACAACCAGATTCAGGACGGTCTTTAGAAAAGCAGCGGTTAGAATCCGCATTGGAAAAGCTTGGTACTAAGAAATATAAAATAAAATCAGCATATGAAAATGGAATTGACACTCTGGAAGAATACCGTGCGGGGAAAGAACGCCTTATGAAGGTTGAATCAGAACTGGAAAGCAGGATTAAATCCATAGAAGCCGGGGAACGTCACACAAACACACAAATTAAGGATGCAGATGGCTATAAAATCAAAGGTGTCTGCGATATATTAACAGATCAATCAGTCAGCTGCGAAGTGAAAGGGAAAGCGCTGCGCAGTGTGGTGAAAAAAATTGTCTATGATAAAAAGTCAGGGGAGATGAAGTTTATTTATTATATGCATTTACAATAGGGTCCGCCATACTGGCTCATAATGAAGGTGGCGATTTTAGGATTGGGCGTTTTAATATTTACGGGATACTGCAACCTTTTTTCATATCTCCACATTAGCCGCACACTCCTTCCCATGGCCATGGATCATTTACCCATGACCAGTAATTTTCGTCCATAACATGATTTGACATTAACGGACCACAATACTCCTCATAGGCATGCTCAGCCTGTTCCCGCATATTAGCAACATAATGATAATAATTCAATGCATCCTGATCGCACGGATGGGTATCAAGATACAGAATTACATCGTCCATGGCGAAGCAGGACTGAAATATCTGCATTAATAACATATCGCAATCAACATTACAATTTGCCATCACTTGCACCCTCCCATCAAAAATGGTTTAAACAAATCCGGGAAAATCGTTCCCATTTGAATTGCCGTATCCAGAGAATATACTTCCTGCCATCTCTGCCACGGAACATATGCCATAGCAACAGGATACCGGTCTATGTTCTCAGCACCGGAACATTCAGCTGGTTTGGCACCAGTACACATACCGGGAGCTACTCCCATTGGCGGCATATTGGGTCTCATGCGGCATGGAGGCATATCCGGGTACATCATTGGACACGGAGGCATTTCCGGACATTTTGTTACTGCTGGTGAGACTCCCTGTGACGGACATTTTGCTGGTTTGGGAGGCATTTCCGGACATCTCATTTGGCATGGTGGTATCTCAGGACATTTTGTGACTGCTGGTGAAACTCCCTGTGACGGACATTTTGCTGGTTTGGGAGGCATTTCCGGACATCTCATGCGGCACGGAGGCATCTCAGGACATTTTGTTACTGCTGGTGAGACTCCCTGTGACGGACATTTCATTGGCATGGGGCGTGGTGGCATTTCCGGACATTTTGTGACTGCTGGTGAGACTCCCTGTGATGGGCATTTTACCGGCATTGGGCATGGGGGCATTTCCGGACATTTCATCACTGCTGGCGATACTCCCTGTGACGGGCATTTCATCGGCATTGGACATGGGGGCATTTCCGGACATTTCGTTACTGCTGGTGAGACTCCCTGTGGCGGACATTTCATTGGCATTGGACATGGGGGCATTTCCGGACATTTCATCACTGCTGGTGATACTCCCTGTGACGGACATTTCATTGGCATCGGGCGTGGTGGCATTTCCGGACATTTCATCACTGCCGGGGATACTCCCTGTGACGGACATTTCGTTGGTCTGGGGGGCATCTCCGGACAATTCATGGATCCAAAGTAAGAGGGACATCTGGATAAATCCTGTTGTCTCATTGGAATCGGTGCTGACGGGTTTTTTAAGCTCTTTGCCGGACCAGATCCCAGTGGCATATCTGGACGAATCACTGTACCCGGACATACGGACATATCAAGTTCCATTGGCGAAGACCAGTCGGAACACCGTTGTTTCGTATAACCATCCATAGGATGTTTGACTCCTTTCATACTTGAAAAGTTTCTAATATCAATCTATGAATGGAATACTCTGTTGTGCAGGATTAGAAGATATTTTTCCGTTTATTTCAAAAGAAGATCCATGACATGGACATTCCCATCTCTTATCATAACGGTTCCAGACCAGGCGGCATCCCATATGGGGACAGTTGACTGCGCCTTTTAATACTCCGCCGGAAAGCCCCTTTACGGATTTAACGCCATGGGAAACCAGGGTGCCTGCACCCGCTTTTATATGATGTCTCCTGGGTGTAAATACCTCGTCAAATGGTGTTTTCTTTCCGAGAATCTGCATGCTTAACATCTTAGCTGCAACCATGGACGTACTCATACCCCATTTGCCAAATCCTGTTGCCACATACCAGTCGGGTTTGAAGACAGAGTAAGTGCCGATATAGGGAATTCCGTCCAGAGTCATACAATCCTGTGCAGACCACTTACCTATCTCCTGTGCACCTGGAAACAGATGCTTTGCTGTCTGCTTCATAACTACATACGGATTCTCTTTGGGAATGCTTCCCGTTCTGTGGCTTCCATATCCCATAAGCAGCTTGTCTCCTGCATTTCGGAAAGAATAGGCTTTGGAATCCACTCCCAGATACATTCCATCAATGGACGGAACACCTTCAAACTCTGTGACATAACTTTTTTCCTGATACATTTTTGCAAAATAGAATCCGGGAATATTGATAAATGGATAATGGGTTGCAAATACTACCTTCTCCGCCTTGATCACTCCCCGGTCTGTGATAACCTCGTGCCCCTCAACTTTTAATACTCTGGTTCTTTCATAAATTGTAAGGCCCGAGGAGATGTCTCTTAAAAATTCCAGAGGGTGAAACTGTGCCTGGCCGGTAAACCGGACTGCTCCAAAAATAGGAAAAGGAAGTTTGATCTCCCGCTCAAAAGAGGCCGGAAGACCCAGTCTTTTGGCACATTCTGCTTCTTTTAAAAGCTTTTCCGATTCCTGTACAGAATAAAGATAAGCATCTTTTTCTTCATAATGACACCGGATCCCATATCGTCTGATCAGCTTCCCATATTCCTCTACTGCCAGCTGATTGGCTCTTCCGTACAGTCTGGCCGTATCCTCCCCTACGTTTTTCACCAGTTTATCATAGATTAAATTATGCTGGGACGTAATTTTAGCAGTGGTATATCCGGACTGACCGCTTCCGATCCGGTCTGCTTCCAATACCACCACATGAACACCGTGCCGCTGTAAATAAAAGGCAGTCAGTATTCCTGCCATTCCTGCCCCAATCACTACCACCTCTGTCCGCCTGTTTCCAGGAAGAGGGTTTCTCCCGGGTATCCGAACTGTTTCTGTCCATATTGAATTCATTGATTTTCACCTCTGTTATTTGTCTTTCCGACGCTATATTAAGATGCATATTTCCTATTATTCTCACATTTAACAGAAGTAATGCCTTTTTTTCCGTTTCCAATTATTTCTTGCTTTCCTCTCTTTTCTATACTAAAATAAGAACAGACAACCAAGAACAGGAGGCAATTCCAATGCAATGGTTTCAAAAAAAAGAGAATCATAATTCTGACGATAAACAGACACCAGGAACCGAACAGGGCAGTGATTCTTCGGTTAAACTGGAACGTGATGCCTGCTTACATCATCTTACCCACGCACTCAGTTCCAATGAACGGGGCGTTGTTTTAAAACTATACATAGAAAATTTTAAGCAGCTCAATCAATTATTGGGTTACGAATATTGTGAAAATCTGCTGAGTCAGATTCTTGACTATCTGAAGGAATCATGCGGAAACAATGTCTATCATTATATCGGCGTGGAATATATGATCTTTTTGGATCATTATACTCAGGGACAGGCCATGAATCTTGCAGATGAAATCGCCCAGAGATTTGACCATGCCTGGAAGATTGGCAGCACGGACTGCATCTGTTCTGTACAGATGGGGCTTTGTGCCTACCCCGGTCATGCAGAAAACACGGAGCAGATGCTAAAATGCCTGGATCTGGCAGTGACCAGAGCCGGTGAGGGCGGCCCTAATCAGGCAGTCATGTTTGACAGTACTTTACAAAATCAGCTTAGACGGCGGCAGACTATCGCTCTTTATTTAAAGACGGCTCTGGAAAAAGATGAAGTGGAGATTCTTTACCGTCCTTCCTTTTGTGTTGTAACAAGAACATTTTTAAGAGCAGAATTATCCATGCGCATATTTATAAAAGGCCTGGGTTTAATCGGAGCTGGAGAATTCATGACTGTGGCAGAGGATTCCGGGCAGATCCGGGCATTGCTTTATTATGCTCTGGAAAAGGTCTGCCAGTGTATCAGACAGGCACTAGATGATGACTGTGAATTTGAATCCATAGCACTTCCTGTCTCTCCTGTGCTATTTTTGCAGGAAGACTTTATTGACGAAGTTGCACGGGTTATGAAGGCATATGAGGTTCCACAGGGTAAGCTTGCACTGGAGCTGAAAGAAAGTGCACTGACTATGGGATATCTAAACTTTAACATTATTCTTCAAAAACTTTCAGATATGGGAGTGGAACTCATACTCAATGAATTCGGCTCTGGTTATTCCAGTATCTCTGCCAGCCTGGATCTTCCCGTTCATACTGTTAAGTTAGAACGGCTCTTTATCTGGCAGCTTGAGACCAATGAAAAATCCAGATATATCATACAAGGATTAATTCACATGGCAAAGGATCTTCACCTGTCCATAATCGCAGAAGGCGTGGAAACAGAAAATCAGGTGTCCGTTTTAACAGAAGCAGGCTGCAGCTATCAGCAGGGATTTTATTATTCTACTCCCTTAAAGCAGGAGAATCTGTTGAGGATTTTAGGAAAAAACCGGGATGAATCCGCTCCTTATCTGTCTGAGGATTAAAAATTGGGATGAAAAAAGCGCTTTCGGCCAAAAACCGAAAACGCTTTTCTATCTGCTTAATTACTTACAATTGTCCTGACCTTGATCTCGTCGGACTTTTTTACTTCCTGGGACTTCTTGTAAAAGTAGCGTATGATATCCTTACGGGTTACTAACCCGATGAAATTCTTTTGATCATCCACCACTGGTACAAAATTCTGGTTCAAAGCCATATCAACCAGGTCTTCCATCGTGGAATCTGCAAAAACGGGGCGGTTATCCGATCTTCTGTCAATGGCGGCTACCGTCACATTCTCCGCTTCCTTCAGACTTAAATTGAATTTATTCTTGATTCCCCAGAGCATGTCCCCTTCTGTGATTGTTCCAACATATTTGCCGTTCCTGTTGATGACAGGTATGGCGGAGTACTTGTGATACTCCATCTTCTCCAGCGCCTGACGCAGAGAATCATCTTCATAAATATAAGCCACTTCATTCTTAGGTGTTAAAAAAAACAATATGTTCATAGCCACACTCCCCGTTTGATGTACGGATTTAGTATAGCAGATGAGTCTTAATCACGTGTGAACAAATTATTATTTTTTTATAACTTTTTCCTAATATTTCCTGAGCATGATCATTGCATATGGTCAAGAGGATCAATGGCTTTGTCTTCATGGGTCAATTCAAAGAATAGGTTGGCGCCTTCTACGGAATAATACTTTGTGGGTTCTGCAATATAACCCAGTACCTGGCCTTCCTTCACATATTCATTTGCTTTAACTTTCAGTTCTTTTAACTGACCGCAGACAGCTGTATACTTATTGCCCATACTTAAAACAACGTAGTTACCAATTTCTTCATTAGAACCGATTTCCTGCACTTTTGCATTGGCGGGTGCGACTACCGGAGTGCTCACATCTCCCTGAATTACCACACCTGGATTGCATTTATACTGATCCAAGGTTGGGAAGTAGATGGTCTTATCCATACTGTAGTCTAAAATAACATTTCCGCGTACCGGCCAGGTCATTCTGGTGGTGTCGTTAAAATTAAGTACCAGTGACTTGGCGGCATTTTTGTCTGCTGCGGCTTTTGCTGCCTGTGTTTCTTTTTCGGCTGTGGCTTTGGCTGAATCAACAGCCTTCATTTCCTCTTCCGCATTTTTTGTTGCATTAGAATCTCCTGCAACAGCTACCTGTGTATCCTGGGGGACTGATTCTTCAACAATCATATTGCTCTGATCCGGTACTTTCAGATAAGGGCTTTCTCCTCCACCATTTCCTCTTTGAACGGTAATGACTCCTGCTGCAGCTACTATAGTCAGCAGGCCTAGAACCAACAGGACAAGGAATACTTTATCCTTGAACAATTGACTTATTTTCTCCTTCACGTTTATCACCTCGATAATATTCTTACCAAGAGTGAAAGAGTTATTCAGATTTCAAAACAATATTTTTATAAAAATAAGCAAGAATTTTTTCTGCCGTCCATCCTTCTTCACTTTTGCATTTTGCACCGTACTGGCTAAAGCCATATCCATGTCCGATCCCCCGGCAGACGGCTCTCACACCGCCCTCATAATCCTCAAATTCAAAGGACGGCGAAGGCAGGGAAAGTGCATACTGAACCTGATCTCCTGTGAGGGTATGGGTACCAATCTGGATCTGTACCACGTAACCGGAATCATCCCGCTGAACAATCTGAATGCTTTGCGGAATCTGATCTGCCTTTACAGAACCATCTCCTGAGATCTTGTTGATTTTATCCGCAAAGTCTTCTTTGCTGAACTGAAGAATTGTTAAAAAACCCTCTGCCTCCACATCCTTTTTGCATTCTACCGGCTGTAAGTATGGGTGGTTTGAATCTCCCGCTCTTGTCATTCCGTTGCTGGCACGATGAAACAAGGGTTCAATTAAATTATCGTTACAGGTGATCACCATACCTGTAGTAGAACGTACCGCATCTTCAATTGCCTGATAGCTGGTGACAAAAGCTTCGCTTCCCCACACCCTCTCCATCTGCTTCTGCTCTAAATAATCCATATGGAGATCCGATTCTTTTACTTCCTTCTGTCCGTTCATTTTACCATAAATATAGGTCCGGGCGATGATTGCCTGGGCCCGGAGTGCTTCTTTCCCGTAATCTGCCGGCATCTGCTTTGCTACCACTCCTGGAAGATATTCCTCCACATCCATGGAGGTTTCACCGCCTTTTCTGTCTAAGATCACACGTTTTCCACTGAGTGTAATGGGCATTTCTTTTTTCTCCTCAATTTTCCCGGTCCACGCCAGAGTTATAATATATGGAAACAAAAATGCCAGTATACACGCCATTAAAATCTTTTTCCCCATCTTTACGCCGCCTTTCTTTCAGTCTGAACCCTTGTTCAATATATGCGAAAAAGCGCCCCGGAATCACTTCCGGGACGCTTTTTCAGAAACCTTCATATGGATCAGAGTTCTACATTTACCTTTTCCAAATGCCAGATGTCTCTGACATATTCAAGAATAGTACGGTCTGATGTAAATTTACCGCTGTTTGCTACATTTAAAATGGCAGCTTTTGCCCACCAGGATTCATCTGCGTATGCCTGATCGATACGTTTTTGAGCCTCCCCATAAGAAGGAAGATCCTTTAAAATAAAGTACGTATCGGCCCGGTCACTGCTCATGGTGTTAAGCAGGGAATTATAAATATCCCGGAACAGCTCCGGATCCTGTGGGGAATAATAACCGTTGATCAGCTGCATCAAAACTCTTCGGATCTCATAGTTATTGTTGAAAATTTCCATGGGATCGTATCCGCCTTCCCGCTCATAACGGATCACCTCATCGGATGTCAGACCGAAAATAAAGGCATTCTCTGCTCCCACTTCCTCTACGATCTCCACATTGGCACCATCCATGGTTCCAAGAGTCAGGGCACCGTTTAACATAAATTTCATATTGCCGGTTCCGGAAGCTTCTTTGCTGGCAGTGGATATCTGTTCACTGACATCTGCTGCAGCGAATATGATTTCTGCATTGGATACTTTGTAGTCCTCAATAAATACTACTTTAATTTTACCACCGATGCTTCTGTCGTTGTTAATCACCTCTGCCACAGAATTAATCAGCTTGATGGTAAGCTTCGCCCTGCGGTAACCGGCAGCGGCTTTGGCTCCGAAAATAAAGGTTCGCGGAACCATATCCAGATTCGGATTATCCTTCAGCTGATTATACAGATACATTACATGAAGAATATTCATCAGCTGTCGTTTATACTCGTGAAGACGCTTTACCTGCACATCAAATATGGATCTGGGATCTACCTCTATGCCGTTATGTTCCTTAATATATCTTGCCAGCCGGACCTTGTTCTGATATTTAATATCCATAAACTCCTGCTGACATTTGGGATCATCTGCATAAACAGCCAGACGGTGAATATGAGGCAGGTTGGTGATCCAATCATTTCCAATTTTCTTCGTCACCCACTCAGACAAAAGAGGATTTCCATGTAAAAGAAAACGTCTCTGGGTAATACCATTGGTTTTATTATTAAATTTCTCCGGCATCATCTCATAGAAATCTTTCAGCTCCTGATTCTTTAAGATCTCCGTATGAAGTCTGGCTACGCCGTTAACGGAAAAGCCACCAACAATGGCAAGATTGGCCATTCGCACCTGACCGTCATAAACAATGGCCATTTTACGTACCTTATCCTGATTTCCCGGATACATCTGGCTGATCTTCTGCTGAAAACGGCGGTTAATCTCTTCCACAATCTGATAAATTCTCGGTAGGAGTCTGGAAAACAGCTCAATGGGCCATTTTTCCAGAGCCTCTGACATAATGGTGTGGTTGGTATAGGCACAGGTCTTTGTTGTAATCTCCCATGCCTCATCCCAGCTCAATCCGTAATCATCAAGAAGAATCCGCATCAGCTCCGGTACCGCCACTGTCGGATGGGTATCGTTTAACTGAAATACGTTCTTCTCATAGAATTTATGGATGTCATCATGGTTTTCCATATACTTCATGACTGCTCTCTGCACGCTGGCAGAGATAAAGAAGTACTGCTGCTTTAAGCGCAGCTCCTTGCCTGCATAGTGGTTGTCATTGGGATAGAGGACTTCAACAATGGTTTTAGCCAGGTTCTCCTGCTCCACTGCCTTTTGGTAGTCCCCTTTGTCAAAGGAATCCAGGCTGAAGGTGTTAATGGCCTGGGCATCCCAGATACGCAGCGTATTTACTACGTTATTGCCATATCCTATGATGGGGATGTCGTAAGGAACCGCCAGGACGGACTGATAGCCCTCCTGTACGAACCGCTCCCTGCCATTCTCCCGTACCACCTTTACATATCCCCCGAATTTCACTTCAGTGGCATATTCTGCCCTGCGGATCTCAAAGGGATATCCGTTTTTCAGCCAGTCATCCGGGATTTCCACCTGGTAACCGTTCTCGATTTTCTGTTTGAACATGCCGTAACGATATCGGATTCCACAGCCGTAAGCCGGATATCCCAGTGTTGCCAGTGAATCAAGAAAGCATGCCGCAAGCCGGCCAAGCCCTCCGTTTCCAAGAGCCGGATCCGGCTCCTGGTCTTCAATTGCATTTAAGTCAAACCCAAGTTCCTCTAACACTTCCTTCACATCCGGCTGTGCCATGAAACTTATGATGCTGTTGCCAAGAGCACGACCCATTAAAAACTCCATGGACAGGTAATACAGGGTTTTTACATCCTGCTTTTCGTACTCTTTGTGAGTTGCGATCCATTCATCTATGATCACATCTTTTACTGCATAGGCGACTGCCTGGTACATCTGCTCTTTGGTTGCCTCATCTACCGTTTTACGAAACACGTTCTTCATATTAAACAAGACACTTTTTTTAAAGGTTTCCTTATCAAATCCCATGCTCATTCCACAAGACCTCCTGACTGTTTACTGGATCTTCTCCACGCCTAAGGTTACATTCTCGCCGTTAATATTCCATTCCTTCACATAACCGGCAGCTTCATTTAATATGATATCGTCTGCAAGGACCTCGTTCTTAACGTCGTTTTCATGAGCCTTTAAAATACTCTCGATTTTTTCATTGTCTTTGCTGTATACCCGGATGTGGTCTACCACCTCAAAACCAGCTTCTTTCCGCATCGTCTGGATCTTGCTGATCAACTCACGTACAAATCCTTCTGCTAAAAGCTCAGGAGTTAAATTGGTATCCAGAACAACGGTAATGCCGTTGTCTCCCTCTGATACGTATCCTTCCATCTGGGCGGTATCAATGAGTAAATCTTCTTTTGTAAGCACTACTTCCGTTCCATCAAAATCAAAGGTAAGAGCACCTTTTTCATTGAGGGTATCCATAGCCTCATTGCCGTTTATCTCTGTAAGCGCATTTTTAATGCTGCCTAACTGCTTGCCGTACTTGGGACCAACGGTCTTTAACTGTGGTTTAAAGCTGTAAGAAGTGAAGTCTCTTACGTCATCTTTAAATACAACCGTTTTCACATTCAGCTCTTCTTCGATGATCTCCTGATAGAAGACAGGAAGTGTATGAGGAGCCTTTACAAACATCTGGCCGATTGGCTGGCGGTTTTTGATATTGGCAGTATTTCTGGCTGCACGGCCAAGAACTACAATTTTTAAAACCTCATCCATATTATCTTCCAGCTGTTTGTCGATGAAGGTTTCATTGGCTGCCGGATAATCGCATAAGTGAATGCTTTCCGGAGCGGAACTGTCCACACTGCAAACCAGATTCTGATAAATCTGTTCTGTCATAAATGGAATCAGAGGAGCTGCAATCTTGCTCACGTCAACCAGGGCGGTATAAAGGGTCATATAGGCATTGATCTTATCCTGCTCCATACCCTTTGCCCAGAAACGCTCTCTGCTTCTGCGTACATACCAGTTACTCATATCATCCACAAATTCCTGCAGTGCTCTTGCTGATTCCGGAATCTGGTAATTGCCCAGGTAAGAATCTACCTGTTTGATTAAGGTATTTAACTTGGATAACAGCCATTTATCCATAACCGGCAGCTTCTCATAATCCAGTTTGTATTTGGTAGGGTCAAATTCATCAATATTCCCGTAGAGCACAAAGAATGCATAGGTGTTCCACAATGTTCCCATGAATTTGCGCTGTCCTTCCATAACTGCCTTTCCATGGAACCGGTTTGGAAGCCATGGTGCACTGTTTACATAGAAATACCAGCGGATTGCATCGGCTCCATAGGTCTCCAGTGCATCAAAGGGATCTACCGCATTGCCCTTGGATTTACTCATTTTCTGACCGTTTTCATCCTGAACATGGCCAAGTACGATTACATTCTTATAAGGTGCCTGATTGAAAATCAGGGTTGAGATGGCAAGAAGGGAGTAAAACCATCCTCTTGTCTGATCCACTGCCTCTGAAATAAAGTCTGCAGGGAACTGTTTCTCAAATAAATCCTGATTCTCAAATGGATAGTGATGCTGTGCAAATGGCATGGAACCGGAATCGAACCAGCAGTCAATTACCTCTGGCACACGCTTCATCTGTTTGCCGCACTCAGGACAGGTAATGGTAACTGCATCGATATAAGGACGGTGAAGTTCGATCTCATCCGGGCAGTTGTCAGACATACTCTTTAATTCCTCAATGCTGCCGATGGAATGCTGATGTCCGCACTCACATTCCCATACATTTAAAGGAGTTCCCCAATAACGGTTTCTGCTGACACCCCAGTCCTGAACATTCTCAAGCCAGTCACCGAAACGGCCTTTTCCAATGCTTTCAGGGATCCAGTTAATGGTATTGTTATTGCGGATTAAATCGTCTTTTACCGCTGTCATCTTAATAAACCAGGATTCTCTTGCATAGTAGATGAGAGGAGTATCACATCTCCAGCAGTGTGGGTAGCTGTGCTC
>SVDS01000080.1:14467-23528 GCA_015057715.1 Paenibacillaceae bacterium | reverse complement strand
GTTTTTGTGCGTAAATTAAGCTGAAGATGACAGCAACCACAGACAATATCACAGGAGGTGAATGGAATGCCAACATTTAATCAGTTAGTAAGAAAAGGCAGACAAACAGGCGTTAAGAAATCCACAGCACCAGCTCTGCAGAAGGGTTACAACTCTTTACAGAAGAAGGCGACTGACATTTCTGCTCCTCAGAAGAGAGGCGTTTGTACAGCGGTAAAAACTGCAACCCCTAAGAAACCTAACTCTGCTCTCAGAAAGATCGCCAGAGTTCGTCTTTCAAACGGAATCGAAGTAACAAGCTACATCCCAGGTGAGGGTCACAACCTTCAGGAGCATAGCGTTGTTTTAATTCGCGGCGGTAGAGTAAAAGATTTACCAGGTACCAGATATCATATCGTCAGAGGTACACTGGATACTGCAGGAGTAGCGAACAGAAGACAGGCTCGTTCCAAATACGGTGCTAAGAGACCTAAAGACAAAAAGTAATTAATACCACACATTTGAATTTCTAGTGCCGGACTTTAGATATTGAACCTGTAGGTTGCAGGATTATATAGATAGAAACCGAGCGCGAACGCAACTTCAATGTTTGTGAGTACCGAGGATCTAATGAATAGCTGTTTATTCGTATGAAAAGACGGCGATATTAAGGAGGGAAGTAACGTGCCACGTAAAGGACATACTCAAAAAAGAGACGTATTAGCAGACCCGCTTTACAACAACAAGGTTGTTACTAAGTTAATTAACAACATTATGTTAGATGGTAAAAGAGGTGTTGCTCAGAAGATCGTATACGGTGCATTCGGCCGTATCGAAGCAAAAGCTGGAAAACCAGCTGTTGAAATCTTCGAAGAAGCAATGAACAACATTATGCCTGTACTTGAGGTAAAGGCAAAACGTATCGGTGGAGCTACTTATCAGGTACCGATCGAAGTTAAACCAGAAAGAAGACAGGCATTGGCCCTGAGATGGATTACTCTTTACTCACGTAAAAGAGGAGAGAAGACTCAGGAAGAGAGACTGGCAAATGAGCTCCTTGATGCTGCTAACAACACCGGTGCAGCTGTAAAGAAGAAAGAAGATATGCACAAGATGGCTGAAGCAAACAAGGCATTTGCTCACTACAGATTCTAATAGGAGGAAAAAGCTTTGGCTGGAAGAGAATATCCATTGGAAAGAACCAGAAATATTGGTATTATGGCCCATATTGATGCAGGTAAGACTACATTAACCGAGCGTATCCTCTATTATACTGGTGTAAACTACAAAATCGGTGATACTCATGAAGGTACTGCAACCATGGACTGGATGGAGCAGGAACAGGAAAGAGGTATCACAATTACTTCAGCTGCTACAACATGTCACTGGACCATGCACGAGAACACCAAGGTTAAACCAGGTGCGTTAGAGCATCGTATCAATATCATTGATACTCCAGGACACGTTGACTTTACTGTTGAAGTAGAGCGCTCCCTTCGAGTGCTTGACGGTGCAGTTGGCGTATTCTGCGCTAAGGGCGGTGTTGAACCACAGTCCGAGAACGTATGGCGTCAGGCTGATACCTACAACGTACCCCGTATGGCATTCATCAACAAGATGGATATCATGGGTGCAAACTTTTTCGGTGCAGTAGAGCAGATCAAGACTCGTCTTGGTAAGAACGCAATCTGCATCCAGCTTCCAATCGGAGCAGAAGATGAATTCAAGGGAATTATCGATCTGTTTGAGATGAAAGCTTATATCTACAACGATGACAAGGGTGATGACATCACCGTTACTGATATCCCTGAGGATATGAAAGACGATGCTGAACTTTACCATGGAGAATTAGTAGAGAAGATCTGCGAATTAGACGATGATCTGATGATGCAGTTCTTAGAGGGTGAAGAGCCTTCTGTTGAAGAATTAAAGAAAGGTTTAAGAGCTGCAACCTGTGACTGTAGAGCCATTCCTGTATGCTGCGGAAGCGCATACAGAAACAAAGGCGTTCAGAGACTCCTTGATGCAATTCTTGAATTTATGCCAGCTCCTACTGACATTCCTTCTATTAAGGGTGTTGATATGGATGGCAATGAAATTGAACGTCATTCTTCTGATGAAGAACCGTTCTCAGCACTTGCATTTAAGATCATGACTGACCCGTTCGTTGGAAAGCTTGCGTTCTTCCGTGTATATTCCGGTATTATGAATTCCGGTTCTTATGTACTGAATGCAACAAAAGGCAAAAAAGAGCGTGTTGGACGTATCCTTCAGATGCATGCTAACAAGAGAAGTGAGTTAGACAAAGTATATTCTGGTGATATCGCAGCAGCTGTTGGTTTTAAAGTTACCACAACTGGTGATACCATCTGTGATGAACAGCATCCGGTAATTCTTGAATCCATGGAATTCCCAGAGCCAGTTATCGATATCGCAATCGAGCCAAAGACCAAAGCTGGTCAGGGCAAGATGGGCGAAGCTTTGGCAAAGCTTGCTGAAGAAGATCCTACATTCCGTGCAAAGACCAACCAGGAAACTGGTCAGGTTATCATTTCCGGTATGGGTGAGCTTCACCTTGAGATCATCGTTGACCGTCTGCTTCGTGAGTTTAACGTAGAAGCAAACGTAGGTGCTCCTCAGGTTGCTTACAAGGAATCCTTTACTAAGACCGTTGAGGTTGACAGTAAGTATGCAAAACAGTCTGGTGGACGTGGTCAGTACGGACATTGTAAGGTTCGCTTTGAACCGATGGATGCCAATGGCGAAGAACTGTTCAAGTTCGAGTCAGCTGTTGTCGGCGGTTCTATTCCAAAAGAGTACATTCCTGCAGTTGGGGAAGGTATTGAGGAAGCAACCAAGGCTGGTATACTTGGTGGATTCCCTGTAGTAGGTGTTAAAGCGACTGTATATGACGGTTCTTACCATGAAGTCGATTCCAGTGAAATGGCATTCCACATTGCCGGTTCTATGGCGTTTAAGGATGCGATGCACAAGGGCGGTTCCATTCTTCTTGAGCCGATCATGAAAGTAGAAGTAACTATGCCAGAAGATTACATGGGCGACGTTATCGGTGATATCAACTCCCGTCGTGGTCGTATTGAAGGTATGGAAGACATCGGCGGCGGTAAGATGATCAAAGCATACGTTCCGCTTTCCGAGATGTTTGGTTATTCTACAGATTTACGGTCCAGAACTCAGGGTCGTGGTAACTTCTCTATGTTCTTTGAGAAATATGAGCAGGTACCGAAGAATATCCAGGAAAAAGTTCTTTCAGAGAAAAAGGACAAATAATTCCTAACAGGTTCCAATGGATTCCGGGCTGTGAAGTCCGCCCGGAATCCCTTAAATAGGCTTGAAAATAGTGCACAAATAGCATATAATAAAAAACAGCCTAACATAAAATGATAGCTCTAAATGAGCATAAATTAAGGAGGACGTTATAAAATGGCTAAAGCTAAGTTTGAAAGAAACAAAACCCATTGTAACATTGGTACCATTGGTCACGTTGACCACGGTAAAACAACTTTAACAGCTGCTATCACAAAGACACTTCACGAGAGATTAGGTACTGGACAGGCAGTAGCTTTCGAGAACATCGATAAGGCTCCAGAAGAGAGAGAGCGTGGAATCACTATCTCTACTTCTCACGTTGAGTATGAGACAGAGAAAAGACATTATGCACACGTTGACTGCCCAGGACATGCTGACTACGTTAAGAACATGATCACTGGTGCAGCTCAGATGGATGGCGCTATCTTAGTTGTAGCTGCTACCGATGGTGTTATGGCTCAGACAAGAGAGCACATCCTGCTTTCTCGTCAGGTAGGCGTTCCTTACATCGTTGTATTCATGAACAAATGTGATATGGTTGACGATGCTGAGTTACTTGAGTTAGTAGACATGGAAATCCGTGAGCTGTTAAACGAGTATGAATTCCCAGGCGATGATACACCAATCATCCAGGGTTCTGCTTTAAAGGCTCTTGAAGATCCTTCAAGCGTTTGGGGCGATAAAGTTCTTGAATTAATGGCAGCAGTTGACAGCTGGGTTCCAGATCCAGTTCGTGAAACAGATAAGCCATTCTTAATGCCTATCGAGGACGTTTTCTCAATCACAGGTCGTGGTACTGTTGCTACTGGTAGAGTAGAGCGTGGTACATTACATGTATCTGACGAAGTTGAAATCATCGGTATCCATGAAGAAACACGTAAAGTTGTTGTAACTGGTATCGAGATGTTCCGTAAGTTACTTGACGAAGCTCAGGCTGGTGATAACATCGGTGCATTACTTCGTGGTGTTCAGAGAACTGAAATCGAAAGAGGACAGTGTCTTGTTAAACCAGGTTCTGTAAAGTGCCATAAGAAATTTACCGCTCAGGTTTACGTTTTAACAAAAGATGAAGGTGGACGTCATACTCCTTTCTTCAACAACTACAGACCTCAGTTCTACTTCAGAACAACTGACGTTACTGGTGTTTGCGATTTACCAGCTGGCACAGAGATGTGTATGCCTGGTGATAACGTAGAAATGTCTGTTGAACTGATTCACCCAATCGCTATGGAGCAGGGTCTTCGTTTCGCTATTCGTGAAGGCGGACGTACTGTAGGTTCAGGTAGAGTTGCTACAATCATTGAATAATTAAATTTAAAAGCCGAGCCCTTTGATTATAAGGGTCTCGGCTTTTTTGCATTTATCCCCCTTAAGGTTTTATTACAAATACGTAATAAAAACGTTATTGTAAAAATGAGGGAAATTAGGTATCATGGTAGGGTATCTGAAAATGACTGCATGGAGGGAATGCGAAGATGAAAAAAATAAAATTAGGCAGAGTCTTTACCGGACTATTGGCAGCTGGATTTTTATGCTGTGCCTCTGCTTTTGTTTCGTTAGCGGATGAAGTGTTTTCCGATGATCAGGCTGTGATTCAGTCTTGTCTCGTTAATTCTGATTTAACCAGCGTAACAGTTAAGGTTACAAATCATGCACCAGCTCAGGGAACGGATGGTGTGCTTTATCTGGTAGAGCTTCAGCCCTATCAAGACAGCCTGGAAGGAAGAACTGATTATGCAGCAAAAGCATCTTTGGGAGATTCAGCCGCATTCACTTTTTCATTGAACCGCAACACATTACAGGATCGGCTCTACAGCAGATTTGTAGTGGCAGTCTGGGATGGAAGCAAGTACATACCTGTGAGCAAGCCTCATTACATAACAAATCCAGAGGCAGTGGCAGCAAATAAAAGCAAATTCAATGATCCTCTTACCAAAAAGGGCTTAAACATTGAACTTAACATGCTGGGAGACGCATTTGAACTTGGAGTGAAGCACGTTGCAACGAATATTTCATTCCATCAGATTCTGGGTCAGGGAATTGATTATCAGTATGACGGAAAGACCTATCATTTTGATGCTAATGTCATTAAAGGTTATGACGATACCATAAGTGCACTTTCTGGAAAAGGTATGACCGTAACAGCAATTATTTTAAATGGCTGGAATCCGTCAACGCCTGATCTGATTTATCCTGGAACTAAGAAAAATTCCAATGCATTTTACTACTTATTCAATACTGCAACTCCGGAAGGCTTTGAGCAGACAAGAGCGATTGCGTCATTTCTGGCAGAACGTTATAATGGCTCCAATCCGAATCATGGGAAGATATCCAACTGGATTATTGGAAACGAAATTAACAATCAGCAGTGGAATTATGTAGGGGCAAGGGATTTAACCAGCTATGTCCAGGTATATCAGAATGCGTTCCGTGTATTCTACACTGCGATTAAAAGCACCAGTGCCAATGACAGAGTTTATTATTCCCTGGATTATAACTGGAATAATGAGATTGATAATAAGCTGAAATACGGTGGCAGACAGATTGTGGATACATTTAATTCCATTGCTAACCAACAAGGGCAGATGGACTGGGGATTATCTTATCACCCGTATCCGTGCCCTATGACAGAGCCGGAATTCTGGGATGATGATAAAACCGGATTAATTAAGAATGATTTTAATTCTCCGGTCATTAATTTTAAGAACTTAACCACTCTTACTGATTATATGGCTCAGGACAGTCTGAAATCCCCTACTGGACAGGTAAGACATATTATTCTGACTGAACAGGGATTTACAGCAAAAACCCAGTCAGGACAGGACGTTTCCCAGGTACAGGCTGCGGCATATGCTTACTCCTATTACATGGTTGACAGTAACCCTTATATCGATGCTTATATCTTAAGTCGTCAGGTTGACGCTCCGCTGGAAGTAAGAAGCGGTCTGGCCTTCGGACTTTGGGCTTGTGATATGAACAAGGGAGATGATATTGTGGCAACGAAGCGACGCAAGATCTGGCAGGTGTTCCACGATATTGATAAGAAAAAGAGTACTCTGGAGACCACGGAGTTTGCTAAATCCATTATTGGAATCCAGAAATGGTCCGACGTGGTTCCTAATTTCAAATGGAGATCATTAGAGAAATAAAATGAAAGGTTGTCATGATAATTCATGACAGCCTTTTGGCGTATTAAGATCTTAACGATTATGAAACACAAGAGTGACTGCAAATATATTATACTATAAAAAGTCATATACATTGGATTTGCTGAATCCGGTATTCATCTAATATTTTACACAAAGGAGAACATATGGAAATTACCACCATACTGGGCGTTATAATCGGAATTATAGCTGTTGTCGGCGCAATGATATTTAAACATATTGATTTTGCAGTGCTTTTAAATCCTGCAGCATTTTTTGTTATTATTGTTGGAACGGTCGCCACAATTTTAAATTCATATCCTGGCGAGAATGTTAAAGTTATTGGATCTCTTTTCAGGGTCCTGTTTACGAAGAAAAAAGGCCAGTCAGAAGCTGAGATGATAGAACTGATGTATGAACTGGCTAAGAAAGCACGTTCAGAAGGATTATTATCTCTGGAGGCAAAGGCTGAAGAACTGGAAGATCCATTTTTAAAAAAAGGAATCCGGTTACTTGTTGATGGAACAGGGGAAGAGGTTATTGAGGATATTCTGGAGACAGAAATCGGTGCCATGGAAAAACGCCATGAAATTAATGCCAGCATCTTTTCGTCTGCCGGTACCTATGCGCCTACCCTGGGTGTTTTGGGTGCGGTTTTTGGTTTGATTGCTGCCATGTCCTCAATCAATGATACGGAACGAATGGCGGAAGCGATTGCTGCCGCATTTATCGCAACCATACTTGGTATTTTTACCGGATATGTTTTATGGAATCCATTTGCAAAAAAACTGAAAGTGAAAAGCCAGCAGGAAGTTATGTCGAAAGAAATCATCCTAAAAGGTATTATATCCATGCAGCATGGGGATTCTCCCTTTGTGCTCAGGGAGAAATTACTTGCTTCTCTTCCTAAATATAAGCAGAAAAAGATTGAAGCGCAGCAGAATAAAAAGGAATAGGGTGATTACGTATGTCAAAAAAGAGAGAGCAGGCACATCAGGAAGAGGAAGCTGGAGAGGCATGGCTTTTGCCGTATTCAGATTTGATGACGTTGCTGTTGGCAGTATTCATCGTTCTTTTTGCTGTCAGCAAAATTGATGCCCAAAAAGCGCAGCAGATTTCTCAGGAATTTTCCTCTTCTATGATGAACAAAGATTATAATGGTAAAGGCTCCGGTAACGGTACCGGCTCGGGTGGGGCTGCCCCTCCTGAAAGCAGTACACCATCTGATGCGTCTCCGGTGGGCGGACCTTTAAATATTGATACGGAAAGCGAGTTGGAAAGCTTTTTAGGTGAATATGAACTAAAAAAACTGGAAACTCTGAAGGGTCAAATTGATACCAGGCTGCATGACGAAGGCATGGATCAGTCCGTATCAACCATGATTGATATGAGGGGTCTGGTCATCAGAATGAATAATGCCATTCTTTTTGACTCAGGCAGTGCTAATATTAAGAAACAGAGTGAGGATACTTTAATTGAAGTAGCCGGTCTTTTGAACACGGTTGATAACTTCATACGTATAGAGGGCCATACGGATAATGTACCGATCAGCCGAAGCTCTTATCCATCTAACTGGGAGCTTTCTACGGCAAGAGCTGTAAATGTGGTTAAGCTCTTTATCGGTAAATGCAATTATCCTCCCAACAAGCTGATTGCAGTAGGGTACGGCGAATTTAAACCTGTAGCTGATAATTCAACAGCCGAGGGAAGAACAATGAACAGACGTATTGATATTATTATTCTTAGCTCAAAATATAATAACCTTGAAGAACCGCTTATCAAATAGCGGGTCTGTTATAGGGGTAAAAAAACTGCGCAGTCAAAAGCTGCGCAGTTTTTTTATCAGTGCCAGTTCAGAGCGCTGTAAGCATCTAAAAGTCCTCCACTTACAACCTTGCCTGAAAGAGTATCCAGTTTTCTGCTGGAGTTTAGAATAATAGTTTTAACATCTGCCAGGCTTATGTCTGTCCGATAGGAATAGAGCATGGCTGCAACGCCTGTTACCATAGGTGCCGCCATTGAAGTGCCGCTCATATATCCATATGAGTTATCCGGAATGGTGCTTAAGATATAGGTGCCGGGAGCTGCGATATCCACACTTGCAGCTCCGTAATTGGAATCCTTGCTCAGCGTACCGTCAAATAAGATGTTAGCCACAGATATAATATTATCATATGGAAGAGAGGCGGGATAAACAGGGTAGACATCTGTATTATAACCAAGGCCTGATACTCCTCCGTTGCCACAGGAGACTACAAAAAGCATATGAGAGTTCTTCATTGTCTGGGCAAGTTCTTCGCTGTATCCCGTTGTTCCCATACTCAGATTACAGATGGAAGCTCCTTTTTCCTCGGCATATTTAATAGCTTTTATAACAGCATCAGGGGAACCAACTCCTTCTTTTCCTCCCAGCGCTTTTAATGGCATGATTTTAACATAATTATTATCGGTAATGCCGGTGATTCCATAGGACCCTCTGGAAGCACTGATGGTTCCGGCAGCATGGGTGCCGTGACTGTCTTCACTGCCAGAAAAGACTTTATTATTGTTTGAATAGAAGTTCCAGCCGTGAATATCATCCACATAACCATTGCCATCGTTGTCAA
>SVDS01000080.1:0-14367 GCA_015057715.1 Paenibacillaceae bacterium | reverse complement strand
CCAGGGGATTCAGCCAGAGTGAATACCCAGCAAGCAGAATTGCCAGGGACAGACATGCAGCGCGGATTATCTTTTTCATGATTTCTTACTCCTTATAAAATAAACTGTCTTAACGATTTCCTTATTATATCATAAACCCTACGCTGTTTGCTGGAAAATTATGTGAAAATAATATTAATTTTTATTATGAAACAGCCCGGCGTCATGCCGGGCTGCAATCAAAATCATTCTTCTTCGTCTATTTGGGTGTATTCCGTACCTGAATTACTGGTTTCCTGGCTGTCCTGAGCTTCCTTTAAAGCCGCTCTTCTTGCTAACTCAGCATTGGCCTCCGCTTGTGAAATGGTTCCTTTATCAACAAGCTTACTAATTTCTTCTTCTGTCAGGCTGGTTAATACGGTAGAGGAGCTTGTATCATCCGTTGAAGAGGTTTCTGTTACATTGGATTCCTTTGGTGGAGGCGGTCCCTGCATTTTTTGCTGATATGCTCTTCCCTCCTGGCTGATTTCAATAGTGTCCACACTCTGTGAGGTGCCTGAAGCCGTTTTTACCGCAGCTGCATCTGTTACCGTTTGGGAAGCTGTGATCTGTGCGCTTTCCGCAGCTGCCTGTTCTGCCGCTTTCTTTTCTTTTTCCTTCTGTAGCTGAAGCTGTTCGTAGGAAGAAGAACCTGATAGTCCTGATAATTCCATTCCCATTTCCTCCTTTGTATAAATTACAGTAAAAGTATATCATTTACTTGTGTTCATTGACTGAAATTAGCCTGAATAACTAAAATTTAATTGCCTGACCTTTTTCATCTGTGATATGATTACTTTGTACAGAAAGGGGATAAACAGATATGGATAAGGCAGTTGTTTACAACCGTTTGGCGGGCGGATTGATTGTATCCTGCCAGGCTCTGCAGGATGAACCTCTTTACAGTTCTTATATTATGTCCCGTATGGCATATGCGGCAAAAGAAGGCGGTGCAGTCGGAATACGGGCAAACTCCATATCCGATATCCGTGAAATAAAAAAAACAGTTGATCTGCCTGTAATAGGCATTATTAAACAGAAGTATGAGGGGTATGAAACAGTCATTACTCCTACCAGGCTGGAGGTGGAAGCCCTGGTTTTGGAGGGAGTGGAAATTATCGCTCTGGACTGTACCATAAGACCCCATCCATCTGAAAAAAATTCAGAGAATTTTTTATATAAAATCAGGCATGAATTTCCAGATCAGCTTCTCATGGCAGACTGTTCAACTTACGAAGAAGGAATGGCTGCTGCACGTCTGGGAATGGATTTTATTGGCACTACTCTCAGTGGATATACAGATTATACACGAAACAGACAGCTACCGGATGTGGAACTGATTGAGCAGCTTTGCAGGGATAGCGGGAAGCCCGTGATTGCAGAGGGAGGGATTAAAACCCCCGATCAGCTTGCGTGTGCATTCGAGGCAGGGGCGTGGGCTGCAGTAGTGGGAAGTGCCATTACAAGACCAAGAGAGATAACACGGGAATTTATCAATGTTGCCGGGTGCCGCACCCAGGAATTTAAAGAGAATAAACAAAAGGGAGAGTCAGAGTGATGAAAGGCGATTTTTTGACCAGGATCCGGGCAGAGTACAATCAGTTTACGAAAGCCGAACGGAAGGTGGCAGATTACATTCTGCTAAACTACAGAGAGGTACTGTTTCTATCTATTACGGATCTGGCAGAAGCGTGTGAGGTTGGGGATACTACGGTATTTCGTTTTTGCAAAACCCTGGAACTAAAAGGGTATCAGGAGTTTAAAATGCTGTTGTCTTTAAGTCTCCACGATGAGACTACAGGTCAGGGGCGTTTAGAAGGAGATATCAGCCTGAAGGATTCTTTTGCTGAAGTCTCACGAAAAGTGCTTAATACTAATATGAGTGCGCTTGAAGAGACCTATTCTCTTTTAAATGAGGAAAACTTTGATCAGGTTATCCGGTATCTTCATGAAGCAAAGAGAATTTGCTTTTTTGGTGTTGGAGCAAGTATGCTTTCTGCCATGAAGGCAGCAAATAAATTCCTTAGAATTGAACCCAAGGTGTCCTGTGTGTCAGATTCTCATATGCAGGCCATGGTGGCTTCCATGATGGGGGAGGGCGAGGCAGCCGTTATATTTTCCTATTCAGGTGCTACGAAAGATACCATTCATGTTGCAGAACTTGCAAAAAAAGCAGGAGCGACAACAATTTGCATTACCCGATTTGTAAAGTCACCCCTCACCTCTTTTTCAGATGTAACTCTGCTTTGTGGAGCCAATGAAGGACCGCTGCAGGGAGGGTCCACCTCCTCAGAGATCAGCCAGCTTTTTTTGATTGATTTGATGTATACAGAATATTACAGAAGATATTTTGATACCTGCAATCAGGTAAATGAAAGAGTCTCAGCATCAGTATTGGATAAAATGTGCTGACAGGTACAGTTCAAGGTTATTTTAAGGATCAGGTGTTATTCTATATCTGATGGAAACACTCTCCCTTTTTCTTTAAGTGAATAGCATTATAGGAATGGGCCGGTACTTCCGGTCCTTTTTTCATGTCTAAAAAGTCATTAATTTTGGATTTAACAAATAAATAATAAAACGAAAAGGAGAAAAGCATGAGGATACTTCTGGTTGAGGATGAAACCTCACTGTCTGCAGCTGTTGCAGAATTATTAAGGCGGAACCGGTATGAGGTTGATGCTGCTTACGATGGAGAAGAGGCCCTCCATTTTGGAGAAACCGGTATTTACGATGTTATTCTGCTGGATATTATGCTTCCTGGGAAAGATGGTCTCTCTGTTCTTCGCCAACTTCGAAAAGGAGGAATACAATCCTCCATACTGCTTCTCACTGCAAAGTCCGAAGTAGAGGATCGGATTGCGGGACTTGATACCGGCGCAGATGACTATCTTGCCAAACCCTTTGCCATGGGAGAGCTTATGGCCAGAATCAGAGCTTTGGGAAGAAGAACGGGACAATTTACCGGAGATATATTGCGATATGGAGATTTAGAATTAGACCGGAATACCAGCGAACTTTGCTGCGGGGAGCGGCGTGTAAAACTGGGTGTAAAAGAGTATCAAACAATGGAAATGCTTTTAACAAACAGCCGGCAGATAATAACCAAGGAATTGTTTGCAGAGAAAGTCTGGGGATATGCAAATGAGGCGGAGTATAATCAGGTGGAAGTATATATATCTTTTCTCAGGAAAAAAATGACATATCTGGAATGTGACACATTAATAAAGACCATTCGTGGCAGGGGATACAGGCTGGAGGAGCAGGTGATATGATTAAAAGACTGAGATATCAATTTATTCTTATCTCTATGTCCAGTGTAGGTGTAATTTTTTGCTTTATGCTTTTTGCAATCAATATTTCCATGACAGTAAGCATGAGAAAGGATGCCGTATTTACGCTGCAACGGGTGATAGAAAACCAGGAACAGGAGCCTTCTCTGAAAAAGGGAGATATAGCTGGTAAGAAGGTTCCACGTATTTCTAATCTGAAAAGAACCACTGTTGCCAACTTAAATGATAACGGTCAGATTACTGCCATTATAGATAATGGGAATAAGAACTTATCAAAGGATGAGATCCAGCAGCTGACGGAAGAAATATATAAGACTGGAAAGGAAAATGGGATGGTGCAGGGAAACCAGTTTCTCCTGCATAAAACCTCTTATGGCTATATCCTGGCATTTATGGATTGTTCTCACGAACTTGAGAATACCAGGCGCCTGGTAAATATTTGTCTGGTCATTGGCATACTGGCTGTTGGAATTTTAATGGTAACAGTTATCTTTTTATCAAATTTGGTTGTTAATCCCATTGAAGAAGGATTTCAAAGACAAAAGCAGTTTGTGGCAGATGCCAGCCATGAACTGAAAACACCATTATCCGTGATATCAGCGAATGTAAGCGTACTTGAGGATATGTATGGTGAGAACCAGTGGACTTCGTATGTACAGACAGAGATCGAAAGAATGAGCCGACTAATCAATGATATGCTGAAGCTGGTCCGAATGGAGCAGCCTGCCCTAACTTTTTCCGGAGAAACTTTTGATTTTAGTAAAATGGCTATGGAGGTATTGCTCCCATATGAATGTCTGGCTTATGAACAGGGAAAGCAGTTTCTGTATGAAGTGGAACCCGGACTTAAATTTAATGGAAGCCGGGATTCATTAACTCAGATGCTTCATATTTTTGTGGATAATGCATTTAAATACTCAGAAGCCGGGGGTGAAGTGAAAGTCACTGTAAAGAAGATTAAAAAGAAAATTTGCATTAAGGTCTATAATACCGGAGAGGGCATTTCTGAAAAGGCAAGAAAGCAGATTTTTCAACGGTTTTACAGAGAAGAAGACTCCCATAACAGAAGAACGGAAGGGTATGGTCTGGGATTATCCATTGCGCAAACAATATTAGATTTTTATCATGGTAAAGTCAATGTAATGAGTGACGGACAAACCTATGCATCTTTTGAAATTCAATTATAACTTCAAGGTATTTTCAAGGTAATAAGTTTAAGATGTACACATCAGCCCCAACTAAGAGCTGACAAAATGTATAACATACAAAAAGGAGTGTGCATCTTATGAAGAAAAAATACTATGCTGCTGCAGGTTTGTCAGCAGTGTTCCTTACCTTTGGTGCAGCAATGACCACTATGGCTGCTGAAACAGGGTGGATTAATGAAAATGATAACTGGGTATACTTAGACTCGGATGGAAGTAAGGTGACTTCCAGCTGGAAAAAGTCAGGAGATAACTGGTATTATCTTAATTCAGACGGAGAAGTGGAAAAGAATGGATGGGTTGATGATACCTATTTTGTAAATGAAGACGGCGTTATGCAGATAAACCAATGGGTCCATTCTGATGAGGATGACTCACCTTCCGGCGAGGAAGGCTGGTATTATCTTGGAACAGCCGGTGAGATAATTACAGATAGCTGGAAACAGATTAACAATGAATATTATTACTTTGATGATGACGGCCGAATGGGAACAGGCTGGCACTATGAGGATGATTCGGCTTATTATCTGGGAGATGAAAACGACGGTGCGAGAAAACAGGGGTGGCTGTGTCTGGAGTATGAAAGTGATAATGAGCCTGAGGAAGGTGACGTCAGTGATACAGCAGCCTCTGGTGATGGTTCAGAATGGTTCTACTTTCAGTCAAATGGAAAAATGGTGAAATCCTCAGACGGATACACCTCCAAAACCATTAATGGCTCAAAATTCTACTTTGATGAGAACGGAATCATGCAAAACGGCTGGGTAGCGGTTGCCAGTGCTGCCAGTGCAGATTCTACCGGGATCAGCAAGTTTAAGTATTTTGGAGATGAGAATGATGGAGCCATGGCAACTGGCTGGAAGTATCTGACGGATCACCCGTCTGATTCAGATGACCAAAGCGAAATAACCGAAGGAACCAATACTCCTGAAGAAGGAGATGGATACTGGTATTATTTTGATACAAGCGGTGTACCAAAATATTTAGCTCAAAGTTCCGAAACCCTTACATCTGCCACTGTAAGAATTAATGGTAATTCCTATTTCTTTGATCAATATGGCTGTATGCAGTCAGGACTGATTGGTTTTAACATTGGCGATACAGAATATTCCTCCTACTTTGGAGGCAGTGACGATGACGGTAAAATGAGGACTGGAAAGCAGACAGGTGTCTATGACGGAGATGATGACACAGGTACGTATTACTTCAATACTTCAGGAAGCTATAAGGGAGGTGGATATACAGGAGTAAAGGATGATTACCTCTATTATAAAGGGAAGCTGGTGGAAGCCGACGAAGACAGTGATTATCAGGTATTCTGCATAAATGTAAGCGGAACAGATACCTATTATCTGGTTAATGAATCAGGAAAGGTTCAGACCTCCAATAAGAATTATAAGTCTGATGGTGAATATAAGTATCAGTACAGCAGTGGAACCATCTATCTGATTGATTCAGATGGAGAGAATCCAACAGAGGTTACAACCTCGGATTGTGCAGCACTGCCTAATGTTTCATTTGATGCTGAATATACATTTGAGTAAACTGCATATTAATAGAACAGAGAAAAAGATCAAAGGACTGGCCCTGCCGGTCTTTTTCTCATTTTATACTGTTTCATAGTAAAGAAGGATTGATAGAACTTCATTTTATGTGATAAAATAATAGATATGCATTATGAGGAGGACCCAATGGAAGAAAAATATTTTCGTAATAAAATTGTCTGGTTTACATTTCTTTTTAGTATCCTGGTAATTTGGGTTCATTCATATAATGCGGTTCTATTTTTAGGAAAAACCGGGTTAGGCTACCGGATTGACTGGTTGGAAAGATTCTGGGGAAATACGGTAGCACAGATTTCAGTTCCCGGATTTTTTTTAATTTCTTCTTATTTATTTTTCCGTGGATTTACACTGAAGCAGATTTGGGTAAAGTGGAATTCCAGGATACGAAGCATTTTAGTACCTTATATTATATGGAACTCTCTTTATTATCTTGGATATGCCATTGGCAGCAGAATCCCTTTTATTTCTACCATAATTGGAAAGGGAAGAATTCCCTTACACATGAAGGAAGCCGTCCAGGCAGTGCTTTTTTATTCTTATAATTATGTTTTCTGGTATTTGCACCAGTTGATCCTGCTGGTTTTTCTGGCACCGGTTATCTACGTTGCCATGAGGAAAAAAATAGTTGGCAGACTGATACTGGCAGGAATTCTCGGCTCTATTTATCTGGGTGGAGCACTTCCTTTCTTAAACCTGGATGCACTGTTTTATTATTCGTTTGGGGCATATGCAGCTCTGCATGGGAAAGAGATTGCAGAGAATTCATTTAGCCGTCGGGGGATTGCAGCCGGGGTAGTACTCTTTCTTGCAGCCTGCCTGGTAGTAATCATAGATATTCCTGGTAATGTTAAGGGGGAAATTGCAGCGTCCACTGTATGCTTTCGTCTTCTGATGCCTGTGAGCCTGTGGCTTATGGTTCCCGGCAGATATTTAAAAGAAGCGGGTAACTGGATGAAACAAAATTTCTTTCTGTATGCCACGCATTTTTCCGTTGTAAGGTTAATTAATAAAACGGGAGCATTGCTGCTCCCGCCAGTTCCGGCTATTTCTCTCGGTCTTTATATCATTATGCCGGTTTTTTGTATTCTTTTCAGCTGCGCTGTGGGTTCCTTTTTAAGAAAGTATCTTCCCCAGGTCTGGTTCCTGCTTAATGGAGGACGTTGATCTGAACGTTATTAAACACGGTCTGCAGACCATCTTCCGGAAGCCCCGCATGGAAGGATAAGCCCAGAGCTTTTTACAGGAAGCCCAACTTCATCAGACTGAACACTGCCGCCGAATTTGCTTGTGATCTCCGTGGAAATCATATAAGACAATACAGACGGAGCCAGTCCTGTGGTGTAGGAGTTGATGAGGAAAAATAATGGGGTGTCGGATAAGAGCTGGGAACAAAGCTTTACGAAGGGATAAATGGAATCTTCGATCTTCCAGATCTCCCCTTTAGGTCCTCTGCCATAAGACGGAGGATCCATAATAATGGCATCGTAATGGTTGCCTCTTCTGATTTCACGTTCTACGAACTTCACACAATCATCCACAATCCACCGGATGGAGGCAGATTCAAGTCCTGACGAGCGGGCATTTTCCTTGGCCCAGCCCACCATGCCTTTAGAAGCGTCCACATGGGTAACTAAAGCTCCTGCCTGAGCAGCAGCCAGAGTTGCTCCGCCTGTGTAAGCAAATAAATTCAGCACTTTTACAGGGCGTCCAGCCTTCTTTATCTTATCACCGAACCAGTCCCAGTTTGCAGCCTGTTCCGGAAAAAGTCCAGTATGTTTAAAGCTGAAGGGCTTTAACTGAAAGGTTAATTCCTTATAGCTGATCGTCCACTGTTCCGGCAGATGAAAGAATTCCCATTCCCCGCCGCCTTTTGCACTGCGGTGGTAATGGCCGTTCATTTTTGTCCAGCCAGTTTCTTTCTTGGGGGTAGACCAGATGACCTGGGGGTCAGGACGAACCAGAAGGTAGTTGCCCCACCGTTCTAATTTTTCCCCCTCAGAACAATCTATCACTTCATAATCTTTCCAGCCGTCTGCAATCCACATACTTGATGCCGCCTTTCTTTCTATATAAATACAATTATTTTATCTTTATGATTCTATGATTATACTGGATGGAGCTTTTAGCGTCAAGGTGATTCACACCTTGTCTGATGGTTCTATATATTATAGTATAATGCTGAGTAAAGAGGTGTAAGACTTATGGGCTGTTTCCGGATGGGTTTTTCCTTCGGCTGCTTTGGATGCAATTACTGGTGCAACTGGCGGGGGTGTAACGGCTGTGGCTGGATCTGCAGTAACGGCTGTAACAGATGCTGCAATAACCGGTCAGGGTGCTGTGGAAGGTGCGGATCATGCAGAGGCTGCAATAATTGCTGCAGGAGAAATAACTGCTGCAGATAGACTGCATTTTAAATAGATCAGATAAACAGGCAGTGACGGAGGGGGTTCATTACTATCCACGCCGGCACTGCCTTTTTCTGCCCTTTTCATGGGATTTTAATACAGCAATAATTTTGTAATAGAATTGAAAGATTAAAACAGTTGAATAATCTAAGATTAATTGTTAAAATAAATTATAGTAAAAAAGGAAATCCCTGTAAGGAGTGAAGATATGAAAAGAAAAGGTCTCATTGTACTGGCAGCAGCTGCCATGCTGACAGTCGGAGCTTCATCTTTGGACGCCTGGGCGGCCGAGGGGTGGGCACAGGCGGGAAGTACCTGGGTGTATTATGATTCAAGCGGCGGCAAAATAAGCAACACCTGGAAAAAGGGTGCGGATAATTTGTGGAGATATTTAAACAGCAATGGTGAGATGGCAGTCAACACCTGGGTTGAGAACACTTATTATATGGATTCCAACGGAATTCTCGTAACTGATAAATGGATGAAGTTCAAGGATTCCGGAAGCAGTGATTATAAGTGGTATTATTTTGGCAGCAGTGGGAAAGCGATTATGGACAACTGGTCTAAAATCGACAATAAGTGGTACTACTTTGATTCCAACGGTGAGATGCAGACAGGCTGGATCCTTGATGACATGTATTATACCGGAGCAGACGGAGTTATGAAGACAGGCTGGCAGAAGCTTTACCCGCCGGACAGTAACGACGAAGGCCGTGTTACACCCGGGGATACCGATGACGGAAAGAACTGGTACTATTTTAGTGAAAACGGTAAAAAGTATATACCAAAGGATTTCTCCGGAGATTATGGCACTTATAAGATCGACGGAACTGCTTACTGCTTCGATGACAGGGGCGCGCTTCAGACTGGCTGGAAGAAAGTCGGAGTTGATAATGCAGAATACGAGATTCAGAATTATAAATTTTATGACACCAATGGAAAATTGCGTGAAGGCTGGTTTTCTACAGAGCCGCCTCATGATATAAGCGGATATGAAGAAAGTGTGGAGTGGTTTTATTTTTCCAGTACAGGAATTCCAAAAGCCGGTCCGAAAGAGGGAGAGGCAAGTACATCCAACCTGGTGAAGATAAAAGATAAGACGTATCTGTTTAATGAACTGGGTGTTCCTGTATATGGACTTCAGAAGATCAGAATAGGAAGCAGTTCTGAGTATACTGCTTTCTATTTCGGAGATAAGAAGACCAGCAGCATGCAAAAGGGAAAAGTCAAAGTAACAGAAGGTGACGGAAACGACAGTACCTATTATTTCAGCGACAGCGGCAGAGGTTATACAGGCGTTAAGGATGGCTATCTCTACTATATGGGAAAACTTCAGTGTGCAGACGAGGGCAACAAATATGAGCCGATCTCCATTCCTACAGGAAGTACCAGAACGACTTATGTTGTGAGTACATCAGGTAAGGTGTCCAAAAGTACGACGGTAAAAAGTGCAGATGGTGTGAAATATAAGACAGGAAGCAATGGAACCCTGTTGAAAGTAGATGAGGAAAACCCTACTGGGAATGAAGGAAAAGAACCTTCGGAACCAGCCTGGAAGTGAATAAATTCCATAAAAAAGCGCAGAATCTGAGAAAAAAAGATTTTGCGTTTTTTTTGAAAAAAGTACTTGCATTACCATGGAAAATATGGTATTCTGTTAAGGCTGTGGCATGATAGCTGTGAAACGTGAGGTTGCTGCTGAAAAGCAGGTTTTCCGTGGAGCGAATGTCAAGTTAGGAAACTGGCGACAAGTCACTGTACAATTTAAAATTCTGTTTGTTTCAAACGGATGGTCAGTGTGGGTCATTGATGACACACACGGGAACGTGTACAGTCACCGCTTGTCGTACTTCTACTAAGTGCGAAAAGGAGGCGACTTTTTTTATGGCAAGTCAAGTAATGAGAATCACATTAAAGGCGTATGATCATCAGTTAGTTGATCAGTCTGCGGGCAAGATTATCGACACTGTAAAAAAGACAGGATCAAAAGTGAGCGGGCCGGTGCCGTTACCAACCAAGAAGGAAGTGGTAACAATCTTAAGAGCGGTTCACAAGTACAAAGATTCCAGAGAGCAGTTCGAGCAGAGAACGCATAAGAGACTCATCGATATCATTACACCAAGCCAAAAAACTGTTGATGCATTATCCAGACTGGAAATGCCGGCAGGGGTGTATATCGATATCAAGATGAAGAATAAATAATCTTCATCAAAAGAAACAATTTAGGTAATGTCCTGAAGGGTTTTAATATAGAAGCAACACTTTTTCCTCTAAGGAATCAACATCTCCATGGGCGGGAACGGTACGTAAGAAATTACGGACACGTCGGCCGCGGGAGTCATAGTGTTCCACGTATATTGGACTGTTCTAGGATGATTGCGAAAGCAATCCGCTGTAGAATTAATAACCAGGAGGTAAAAACATGAAGAAGGGTATTTTAGCTACCAAAGTCGGAATGACACAGATCTTCAATGAAAACGGAGTATTAACTCCAGTAACAGTTCTTCAGGCTGGTCCTTGTGTAGTAACACAGGTTAAAACAGTTGAGAATGATGGTTACAGTGCAGTACAGGTTGGCTATGTTGACAAGAGAGAAAAGCTGGTCAGCAAACCATTAAAAGGCCATTTTAATAAGGCTGGAGTATCTTACAAGAGATTTGTAAGAGAATTTAGATTAGAGAATGCTTCCGAGTATTCTGTAAAAGATGAAATCAAAGCTGATATCTTCGCTGCTGGCGATAAGATTGATGCAACCGCAATCTCCAAAGGTAAAGGTTTCCAGGGTGCTATCAAGAGACACGGACAGTCCAGAGGACCTATGGCTCACGGTTCCAAGTTCCATCGTCACGCTGGTTCCAATGGTGCTGCTTCTGATCCAAGTAAGGTATTTAAAGGCAAGAAGATGCCTGGCCAGATGGGTAATAAGAAGATCACAATCCAGAACCTCGAAATCGTTAGGGTTGATATTGAAAACAACCTGATTCTGGTTAAGGGTGCTGTACCAGGACCTAAGAAGTCTCTCGTAACAATCAAGGAAACAGTAAAAGCAGCTAACTAATGCTTTTATAAGAAAGGAGGATTACACAGATGGCAAACGTATCTGTTTACAATATGGAAGGTAAAGAAGTTGGCACATTAGAGTTAAGCGATGCAGTGTTTGGTGTTGAAGTAAATGAACACCTTGTACACATGGCAGTCGTAAGCCAGCTTGCAAATAAGCGCCAGGGAACACAGAAAGCTAAAACACGCGCTGAAGTATCCGGCGGCGGTAGAAAACCGTGGAAACAGAAAGGAACCGGTCATGCCAGACAGGGTTCAACTAGATCTCCTCAGTGGACAGGCGGCGGAGTTGTATTCGCACCAACACCAAGAGATTATACAATCAAACTGAACAAGAAGGAAAGAAGACTTGCTCTGAAATCCGCACTGACCAGCAGAGTGAACGAGAATAAGTTCATCGTTGTTGATGAGTTAAAGTTTGATGAAATCAAGACAAAGAAATTCCAGGCTGTATTAGACAACTTAAAGTTATCCAAAGCTCTTGTAGTTGTTGGAGATGACAGCACTAACACAGTAATGAGCGCAAGAAACATCGCTGCTGTTAAGACTGCTTTTGTTAACACAATCAATGTATACGATATCTTAAAGTATAACACAGTTGTTGCTACCAAGACTGCTGTTGCAGCAATCGAGGAGGTGTACGCATAATGGCAGATATTAAATATTACGACGTAATTCAGAAACCAATCGTAACTGAGAAGAGCATGAACGCTATGGCTTCTAAAAAGTACACATTTTTAGTGCACACAGATGCGAATAAGACGATGATCAAGGAAGCTGTTGAAAAGATGTTCCCAGGCACCAAGGTAGCCGGCGTGAACACCATGAACTTAGATGGAAAGACCAAAAGAAGAGGAACAACCTTCGGTAAGACATCTAAGACTAAGAAAGCAATCGTTCAGTTAACAGCTGACAGCAAAGATATCGAAATTTTCGAAGGACTGTAAGATCGGAACGCTTGGCATGAAGTCATTCGGGCCCGGCGTCAACGATTTTCAGTTACCTTAGTGATGAACATTATATCACAATAAACAAGATACGCCAGGTGGCGTTGAAAGGAGATACAAAATGGGAATCAAAAAGTATAACCCATATACCCCTTCCAGAAGACAAATGACCGGATCTGATTTCAGCGAAATCACAAAGTCAACTCCTGAGAAATCCTTAATCAGCAAAACTATTAAGAAAACAGCCGGCCGTAATAACCAGGGTAAAATTACTGTTAGACATCGCGGAGGCGGCGTTAAAAGAAAATATAGAATCATTGACTTTAAGAGAAACAGCAAGGACGGCATTGCAGCAACTGTAATCGGTGTTGAATACGATCCGAACAGAACTGCTAATATCGCACTGATCAGCTATGTAGACGGAACAAAGGCTTATATCCTTGCTCCAGCTGGTTTAACAGACGGAATGACTGTTATGAGCGGCGAAACTGCAGAAGCAAGAGTAGGTAACTGCCTTCCATTAAGCAAGATCCCGGTTGGTGCTCAGGTTCATAACATTGAGCTTTACCCAGGAAAAGGCGGACAGCTGGTTCGTTCTGCTGGTAACAGCGCACAGTTAATGGCTAAAGAAGGAAAATATGCAACTCTTCGTTTACCTTCCGGCGAAATGAGAATGGTTCCAATCAACTGCAGAGCTACCATGGGTGTTGTAGGTAATGGTGATCATAACCTGATCAATATCGGTAAAGCTGGTAGAAAACGTCACATGGGATTCCGTCCTACAGTTCGCGGTTCCGTTATGAACCCCAATGACCATCCACACGGTGGTGGTGAAGGTAAGACTGGTATCGGCCGTCCAGGTCCATCTACACCATGGGGCAAACCAGCACTTGGCTTAAAGACCAGGAAGAAAAACAAGCAGTCTAACAGATTAATCGTTAGAAGAAGAGATGGAAAGACCGTTAAATAAATGAAGGAGGTTAGAACCTATGGCTCGCTCACTTAAAAAAGGACCATTTGCAGATGCTCATTTACTGAAAAAAGTAGATGCTATGAACGCAGCAGGACAAAAGCAGGTAATTAAGACTTGGTCTCGCCGTTCTACAATCTTCCCACAGATGGTTGGACATACAATTGCAGTTCATGATGGCAGAAAACACGTTCCGGTATATGTTACAGAAGATATGGTTGGACATAAACTGGGTGAATTCGTTGCTACCAGAACTTACAGAGGACATGGAAAAGACGAGAAAAAATCTGGTCGTAAGTAATAGAGAAGCAGACACCCTCCGGGTATTCTTATTTAAGGATTCCCCAAGGGCGTTAAAGTTGAAAGGAGGATTCACCAATGGCTAAGGGACATAGAAGCCAGATTAAGAGAGAAAGAAATGCCCAGAAGGACACAAGACCGTCAGCAAAGTTATCCTATGCTAGGGTTTCAGTTCAGAAGGCATGCTTTGTATTAGATGCCATCAGAGGCAAAGATGCTGTTTCAGCACTTGGTATTGTAACTTACAATCCCAGATATGCTTCTACTTTAATAGAGAAGTTATTAAAATCAGCGATCGCAAATGCTGAGAACAATAACGGTATGGACCCAGCAAAACTTTATGTAGAAGAGTGTTTTGCAAACAAGGGACCGACAATGAAGAGAGTAAAACCAAGAGCACAGGGCCGCGCTTACAGAATCGAAAAGAGAATGAGCCACATCACCATCGTGCTTAATGAAAGATAAGGAGGCAAATAATGGGACAGAAAGTTAATCCACACGGCTTAAGAGTCGGTGTTATTAAAGACTGGGACTCAAAATGGTATGCTGAAGCTGATTTCGCAGACAACTTAGTAGAAGATTATGCGATCAGAAAATTCCTGAA